>DUZG01000059.1 GCA_013349585.1 Nitrospinota bacterium
TAAAGGTTAAGATAAACACCGAAACGGTTTTTCTTAACTCGGTAAGCAAGACGTTTCTTGCCCCACTTTTCAGTTTTTAGAATAGCTCCGCCATTACTTTTAATAAGCTCGTCTATTTTTGCGAGTACTTCTTCAACGCGGGATTCTTCAATATCAGGTTTTAAAATCAGGACACTTTGGTAAGAACGCAACAGTAGGTACCTCCTCATGGGTTTAAAAAGGGGATGGTGAATAAATACTAATCAACCATCCCGTTAGCCCCAACTCAAAAGTTGGAGCAAGGGGATTTTTATGGCTCACTAAATTATCATATTCCGCCAAAAAGAGGTAATCTTTTCATAGACCAGCGGCAAAATCAAGAACTTATAAAAAAGAGTGTCAACAGCCCATGAATAGGCACCATTTTTTCCCTATACCAGCGATCTATTTAATTTCCGCCTTATTTGGACTATCTGGATGCGACCTACCCTCCCCACAGCCAGACATGTTCTACAAATTCGATGTTATGCCAGTCGGAAAAGGACCATCTTATTTGCTGACCACAGACCTAAATTTGGATGGCGAGCCCGATCTAGTAACCGTCAACACCAAAGACAGCAGCCTCAGCCTGCTTTATGGAAAAGGCGATGGAACATTTCATACCGCTCGTAATATAACAGTCGCCGCAGAGCCCACCATGGTCACCTCTGGTGATGTCAACCGAGACGGCATCCCTGACCTTGTCGTCAATGCGCGAGGTGCTGAAATGTTCATCGTATTACCAGGCAATGGAGATGGCAGCTTCAGAAAACCCATCCCCACAAGGACAGGAAAAGTTCCTCTAAACGTGATCCTCGCTGATTTTAATAACGATGACAAGCTCGATGCCGCTGTGACTTTGACCTTCGATGAAATGGAAATTTTTATCGGCACTGGTGATGGATATTTTCACAAAGGCCAAACTTATTTGACCGGCTCCCGTTCTTTCTCAGGAGTCGCCGAAGATTTTAACAACGATGGCAAAATGGATATAGCCCTGGCCGCCAGCAGTTCCAGTGCCAGCTCCATTCGAGTCTTCCTGGGGAATGGTAACAGCACGTTTAAAAAATCAAAATCTTATGCAAAACAACTCGTGCCGCTAGCAGTTATACTCGAAGATATGAATGCGGATTCGAAACCCGATCTGGTTTTTGCTACTGGTAAAGGCGACAACTTATTCATGCTCTACTCCAAGGGAGACGGCAGTTTTTCTGAACCTATTTCTTTTTCAGGGGGTGGCGGCCCATTTGCCTTGACCGCAGGCAATTTTAATCCTGACAAACTTAAAGATGTCGCAGTAGCTAACTCCCGCTCCAGCAGTTTTTCACTGGTCACTCGCAATTCTAACGGTACGTTTCATTATCCCACCCGCGACTATGTGGTAGAAGGGGGAACAGTACTTGCCATCACCAGTGGGGACTATAACCATAGCGGTATGAACGACATAGCCGTCGCCAGCAATTTCAAAAATACAGTCGAAATTTATCTACAAAGACGAAGTTTTAAATAATAATACGGGAAATCAATTTCTCAATTCACACGAAAACACTTTAAAAATAAATACAAATAAAGCTTTACTTGATTAAAAGGAGATTATAATGTTTTATTGGTTCTATGAAAAATAATAAAAAAATCTATTAAATGGAAAATTGGACACTCTCTAACCAAATAAGACCAACTAAAACTAAAAAAGAATCTTAAAAAAATCAATAAACAAACCTTTAAACTATTGACACTAAACCTACACATTGGTATAAATATTCAAGGTTTAATAAATAGCTAATAAAAATTCAAATATAGAAACATTTAAGATAAAAAGTGAATAATCTATTTAAACAGGAGGATTTTGATAAATGAAACAAAATAAGACTTTAATATTTGCTGCAGCCGCTTTAATGATTGTGGCTTCATTTGTGGCAACACCTAATGCCAAAGCAGATACTGCACCTGGTGAAGGATTTTACACAGGAGCATTTCTTGGTTATGGCTCAGGTTTAATTTCTGCTGATGTGACCAGCATAGCAAGAGCCGGTGGAGGCTTGAATGAAAATGCTACATTTAAAAGTGACAGAGGCGGACTTGGATTGAGTGGTATCCAAGGTGGTGGTTGGTTAGGATGGGGTATGAAAACCGCAGATGACCTGTATTTTGGCGCTGAGATATCAGGTGCTGGTTCAGACGAAAAAATAGAACTTTCTTCAACAGTTGGCATTAAAGATGATGATGGTGTAACGAATATCACTAGTATGTCAGCAAAGAGAAACTGGGTAGCTGGTGGTGCTGTTCGAGTTGGTTATTATCTTAATACTTCAACCTTATTCTCTTTAACTGGTGGTGTTGCCGTAAGCCAATTTGCTGTAAAAATCGGAAGTGACAAAGAAACGTATTATGCTGGTGGGCCCCAAGTGGGAGCTCAGGTTGAAACCCAACTATCGAAGATAGATCCTAACCTCAGCCTTAGAATGGAATTCGTTTACACTGACTATCTGACAGCCGATATCAGTGGAATGGACGGAGTTGGTGAAGGTACTGGTGCTGATAATAATAGTGAACTCACTGGATCTGACTCTGCAGGTCGAGTTGGTATTGTCTATAGATTCTAAGCGTTTCGTTTCTAAGTATCAAAAAGACTCTTATAAAAATAAGCCTTACATGCTAATCAGTAACTGGTGTGTAGGGCTATTTTTTTGCCTAAAAAAATCTCTACCGAATAACTCTGCATATACACAAAAAGGTTGGTCTTTAAAGTGTCCTTTAACTTTTACCCCCAGACGGTTTCCCCGTAATTCCTGATTGTTGGAAGATCTGCCCCATTGCGTTCAAAAAATTATTTTGTTCATTTCCCAGTATCTGGGCGTTCTTCTTATTTTCATCAAAAATATTCAAACGAATCTCTTGAGGACGTTCCAACAACCGGTCCAAGGCTTTTAAAGTATTGACCGGTGGATGGCAGGTTCCTTTTTGACAAAGATAGACAGTTGACTCACTCGAAGTTTTCCCCTCAGCCAAAGGAAGAGTGGACTCGCCATTTTCGTTCCAGACGATCACTTTATTCGGGCGATAATCTGTATGCAGAACCTTCCACATTTCATCAAATTCAGAGGTGTCATTGGGTCCAGAAAAAATTGCCTCGGTGGGTGAAAGGCTGGACGCGCTCAGCGTCGCTAACAAACCCGTAAACGCCGCGGGGCTATCCTCCATAAAAGCTTGAAACGCTTTCACCATTTCTTCTGATTTTTCTGTATAAACTTTATTTCCGGTCAAACGCCCCAACTTCAATAATGCCATAGAAGCAATAGCGTTTGCAGAAGGCATGGCTTCATCCGCCGGGTTTTTAAGTTTAGATACCAGTTGTTCTCCTGATTTTCCTGAGAGGAAAAACCCGCCCTCCTCCTCATCCCAGAACTCTTCTATCATTGCATCTGCGAGTTCACTCGCTTTCACAATCCACTCACTTTGCAACGAGGTCTCATAAAGAGTAACCAGGGCTTCGAGTAGATAAGCATAGTCTTCCAGGCAGCCAACGATACTACTTTGACTGTCTTTATGAATACGATGCAGTTTCCTATCGCGCCATTGTTGCGACCAGATAAAATCAGCGCATCGCTTTGCAGTTTTAATATATTTTTCTTCTCCTAAAACGGCATAACCCGTTGCCAATGCGGTGATCATCAACCCATTCCATGAGGTGATAATTTTTTCATCTGTGCCGGGACGAGGGCGCTTTTCGCGGGCCTCAAAAAGAGTGTCTTTGCCTTTTTTAAGAATATGGTCGGCTTCAAAGATGGGGATATTTTCCGCTTCCGCCAGCGTTTCCACTTTCATATTTAAATGCAAAACATTTCGCCCATCCAATTGACCTTTCGAGGTCATACCAAAAGCCCGGCCAAAAACTTTGGCATGCTTCGGACCTAAAAGGTTGAGCACCTCTTTCAACTCCCAAGTATACCAAGTGCCCTCTTTCCCCTCGGTGTCCGCATCTTGACTGGCAAAAAAGGCACCGTCTTTCGAAGTCATTTCTCGATCTATCCAGGAAAAAATTTGCTCTGAAACTTCTCGATAAATATCCTGCTTCGTCGCTTGATACATTTCCAAAAATAATTTTGCAAGGAATCCATTGTCATAAAGCATTTTTTCAAAATGCGGCACGCGCCAGAAACGGTCGGTGGAGTATCTGTGAAACCCGCCCCCCAGTTGATCGAACAAACCACCTTCAGCCATCTTGGTTAAACTTTTATCGAGGATATGCAATGTCTCTTCATCCCCTGTTTCTGCCCAATGCCTAAGTAAAAGGGTGTAATGCATCGGCTCGGGAAATTTCATTCCCACCCCGAAACCGCCATTCTCTTCATCAAATCGTTTTGTCAAAATTTCTACTGCGCCTTGGATAAGCCGATTGCCTTCGATTCCACGAGACCTTCCTGCTTTGTTTTGTAGATCGATTTTTTGTAATAAATTTTGCGTCCGGGTATCCAGTTTGTCTTCTGTGAAAAGTTTATGTGCTTCTTCCAGAATTTGAGGAAACCCAGGCCGGTTGAATTTAGGAGTTGGAGGAAAGTATGTTCCCCCTAGATAGGGTTTTTGACTGGGTGTGAGGAACATACTTAATGGCCAGCCACCCTGCCCCGTTAGCTCCACTAGAGCTTTCATGTAGAGAGAGTCAACATCCGGACGCTCTTCTCGGTCCACTTTGATATTGATGAACCACTGATTCATCAACTGAGCTATCTCAGGACTTTCAAAACATTCATGTGCCATGACATGGCACCAGTGGCAAGAGGAATAACCGATACTCAAAAAGATTGGTTTGTTTTCTTCCTTGGCCTTATTCAATGCTTCAGGTCCCCAAGGGTACCAATCTACCGGGTTGGATGCGTGTTGCAGTAAATAGGGGCTGGTTTCCTGAGATAATCGAGTGGGCAGGTCGGACAAAATAGAGCCTCCTAATAAAAAATGAAAGAAGGCAGGATACTAAAAATAGAGGCAGGATAAAACAGAAAGAAGTTTATTTACAAAGATACTCTTATTTCCTTGAAAGTCCGTGTCGGTATTGATGATAAAAATCGCGAACACTTTCATACTCATCTAAGGCACTGTCTTCCAACTGTTTTTTATCATCAACAATAAATGAGGCTGCATTGATATTATCTTCCACAGCGATTCCTGCATTTAACCCGACACTTCCACCCGACACCGCGCCTGGACTCATCAAAGCATCAGCCGTTCGCCCTATAATATTACGAGCTGTAGAAGGACCAAAAAAAGGAAGGACAACATAAGGCCCGGTGGGAATTCCGTAATATCCCAAGGCTTGATCGAAATCTTCATTCACATCTTCAATGCCATATTCTTCGCCCGCAACATCTGCAATACCACCTATCCCTAATGTTGTATTAATTAAAGTTCGTGCAAGAACTCGACCCGACTTCTTAAACTCCAGTTGTAAGAGACTACTTACAAATTTAACAGGGAACATAGCATTAGAGAAAATATTTTTAATACCAATCCTTAAATGCTCATGAACCGTGTCTCTGTATCCCTTTGCTACCGGCTCCAAAACAGCATCATATATTGACTCGTTTACCCCAAACATCCATCGATTATAGCCTTCGAGGGGATCTGTCAGGATGGGAATATCTTTTTCAGCCCCGGCGAAGGGATCTTCCATATCTTGATAATCTTCAGAGTCTTGGGACGACTTCATAGTCCCTTGAGCGGTCTCTATGGAATTTGGCCAGGCACTTCCTTTAGGAATTTTCTTTTCGAGTTTTATGGTTACATCAGATGTTTGAACAAATACATCATCACCCAACTGGGTAATAAAATCAGGGACATCCCCCTCCTTTAAAGTCATTGTCGAATTACTGGCCCAGGAGAATGAAGAAATATTTAAAGAAAGAAAAACCACAAAAAATGTTTTACTTATTAACAGAACATTTTTATTAGCCATTATTTTTCTCTTCGGAAAGTATAAAAATATAAAAAATTGTAAACAGTCAAGGTTAAAGTAACTGACTATTGTAATACTCAATATATCAAAAAGTTAGGATTAGTTCACCTTATTTTTTTCTATTAACCGCACTATTTATAATACTGACACAAAAGCCAGCATTATTAAGATAAATCCTATTTTCAAAAGTTAAAAATTTTCAAGTTACTTTAAAAGTTCAGGAAAAGCCAGGTCCAGCCTGTCAATGGAACCTTTAGGTAAGGAGATTTTTGCGGAACGGGCTTTTTGAACTACCTGCCAAGCTTCTTCATACCGTTTCAGATGATACAAAACATCAACTTGCAACGTATGTGCCGCACTGTTCAGAGGATGCAAAGCGATACTTTCATCCAGCTTGGTCAATGCATTCTCATACTCTCCTATAGCATTCAGGGAAGCTCCCCAATAAGCATATGCGTTGCTATGCTCAGGGTTGATCTCAAGTACCGTGCGGTAGTGAGTAATGGCTTCAGCAAATTTCCCTTCCATCGCCAAGGTCAGTCCCCAATAAAGATGCGCTTTTTCATCGGTAGGATCATTTTTGGCGGCAACAATAAAGTGATTGATGGCTTCCTGCGTTTTTTTCAACTTGACTAGAGAAATACCCCACCATGTCTGAATTGCGGCATGATCTGGAAACTCTTTCGCGACCTTTTCAGCCATATCTGCAGCTTCCTGATATTTACCCATCGCATTCATTTCTCGAATGACTTTTATCGGGTCAACTTTAATTTTTTGCTTCTTTGGATTTTTTAACTGTTGCAGACGTGCTTCAGACCTTTTAGTCGCTCTTTCTTCTGCCAGCATTGCTTCTTCCATTCGGTCCATTGCGGCAAGATATACAAAACCAAGAACCGTAATAACGATGCAAAGGTACCAAATGAGTTTAATTCTAGTGGGCATTAAATATAACTTTCAAATATTCGGGATAATGTTTCCGGCAGGATGCATAAGCATATCGATTGATAGTATACCCTATATTAGTAAATGGATTAAAGCTTCTTTAAAAGTTTTTCGGCTTTTTGAATAAGTTTTTCCTGCCCGGGTTGATCAATGGTCAGTTTCAAAAATGTTTTTAGATGTCTTCGAGAAGAGGACGGATCGCTATTTTGAATCTGCACTCCCAGATAAAAATGCGCCAAAGGAAAGTCGGGGTTCAATTTTAGCGAATTTTCAAACTCCTCAATAGCCCGATGAGCATCCTTCTTAAAAGCATAGGCCAGACCCATAAATAGGCTGAACTCGTGGTCACCATCGTACCACGCAAGAGTCTTTTCTAGGGTATTTAGAGCTTTGTCAGGTTGACCTGAAAATATATATAAGCGCGCCAGGCCCAAACTACCAAACACATAGAAGGGATTCGCCTTGAGGGCATTCAAATAGGATTTTTCCGCCTCATCAATCAGTTTTAGTTCTTGATAAACATTTCCCATATTCATATGAGCGAGAACATGCTGCGGCTCCAGTACTAGAACATCTTTATAGGAAGCCAGAGCTTGCGTAATATCTCCCACATTGAACGCTGTTTCCGCCCGTTCTAGCAGCATTGTTATTCGAGCCTTGCGTTTTATTTCCTCGATCTGACTTTCCGACCTTTCCAGTTGCGCAAGTCTTTTGTCCATCTTGTTTTTCATCTCAGCATCCGCAAACTTCACAAAATCGGGCTGTAAATGGATGAAGGGAGTTAACTGCCGAACCAGCACATCTCTTTCATCTTTGTAAACGTATTCCGGCGCATTGAACTCCAACAACGAGTTATCATCAGTATGCAATGGAGCATTTTTACTGAACTCCACAAGTTTTTCGCGAGACATGATCATCAAGCTCATCAAATCCGGAACATTTCTGATACCGATTCCGGAAAAATCTTTTCCGGTGATTTTATTGGCCAGGTATTTTTGTGCTTTTTCAAACGACAGACCATACTCATCTTCAGAGCCTATTAACAAATAATCATCCCCGGCGATGGATTCCCACATCGTCACAAATGGGAATTTATCTGTAAACGAGCGCACGATTGATTTAAAATTATCCGGCGACATATTGGTATGAACCCATATGCAGGCCAATCCACGTGGATTTAACCGTTTTTTCAGCAACTCGAAAAAGTCGACTGTAAACAAAGCTCCGACCCCGGATATCCATGGATTAGAAGGCTCTGAAACGATCACATCATAAGTATTATTTGATAACGCAATATGATTGCGGCCATCTTCCAGAAGTACGGTGAGCCGCTTATCATTGAGGGCATCGTGGTTAAATGGATCAAAAAACCGCGATCCTTCTATAACGGCGGGGGAAATTTCAACTAGATTAATTTTATCTACCGGGAACTGTTCAACCGCCCCCAATGTAATGCCACTGCCCTGACCAATCACCAAAGCGGATTTTGGATTGGTATGAAACAACATTGGCAAATAGCCCGACAACAATTGAGTTCGCATATCCAATGCCAAAGATGCATCTGTTTTTCCGTTCACACGCAGGAAGATATTTCCAGAAGCAGAAAGTTCAGTCGTAACTGTTGTATGCATACCCTCTTTAAAAAAGAGGATCTTGTTTTTTTTCAGCTCAGCCTCTTTTAAATCTCCGATTCGATAAGGCATAAAGGAACCACTGGAAATAACTGATTTATCCCAAGGAGCTATCGCGTTTGCAACAAGCAGATAGACAATGAATACCCCCGGCAAAAAATACATCTTCCAGTTAAAACTGAGCTGTGCCCCAAATATCAAAAGAGCCATTCCCAAAAGAACATTCAGAAAAACCGCAGTCAAAATTGTGGTCTGCAATCCCAATAACGGGATAAAAACAAAACCCGCTAGAAAGGAACCAATGATTGTTCCGAATGCATTGCAGGCATAAGTACGGCCCACATTTTGTCCAACGGTCGCCAGCTTCGTTGCCATGATCTTGATCACGATTGGGAACTGAGCACCCATAAAAAATGTTGGGATAAAAAGAAGTCCAAAAATGGTCAAAAAATTGGATCCTTGCATCAGGTCAAATTGCTGCCCCCAGTTCTCATAAATCCATCGATTGGAAAAAGGAATACGTGCAAACAAAGGAACAATAAATAATGCAGAGAATCCAATTATTAATTGAGTTACACCATAACTCTTAACTAAATTATTCAGTTTAGAGAGGTAGCGAGAGGCCGTCATTGTACCTAATGCCAATCCCAATATAAAAACGGTGAGAATAAGGCTGAAGGCATACACCGAAGAACCCAGCAACAGTGACAAAATTCTTGTCCAGGCCATCTGATACACAAGAGCGATCAACCCAGCAAAAGCAAAGCTTAAGAGTATTAATATTTCCTGTTTTTGCAAAGGGGGGACTCTTTCCGTAGGTGTCGGAAATTCCAATTGTTCTTTAAGAGGTGGTTTGAATAACAGATAAATAATTACTGCGATTCCAATATTTGTTGCTGCTGCCACACCTATCGTTGTCTGGACACCCAATAAACGCATAAAAATAAAAGCAGATGCCCAGGCCCCCACCACCGCACCAAAGGTATTGATGGAGTACAAAGTTCCCACATCTTTACCTATATAACCTTCATCTCGGGAAACGAGTTTACTGAGAACGGGCAAGGTGGCTCCCATAAAAGTAGCCGGAATAACCAATAAAACACCGCAGACCAAAAACCGCACCAAGCTGGTTTGCGTATAAGAGTCTCCAAGATTGAGATAAACCCATTGGAATAAAGGGAAAGCCAATTCGATGAATGAGGGGATAAGCAGGCAATAAATGCCAATTCCGGCTTCGAGAATGGCGTAGGCTGCCAGTGGATTAAAAGCGCGGTCGATGATTTTTCCGCCGAAAAAACTACCTA
>DUZG01000060.1 GCA_013349585.1 Nitrospinota bacterium
CATAAACGCGGTCAAAACGGTCGCTATGGAGTAATGGGTGTTGCCCATTATCAGGGCGAGTAGACGAGTCCACACCACCTCGTAGATGAGACCTGTAGCACCTGAAACGAAAAAAAACAAGAATATCCAGGGTCGGGAAATTTGAGGGTTTCGGGAAGGGAGGACCACTTTGTACAATCGTCAAGTAAAGACTGGGATTAAATATTCACCACCACAAGGGGATGGAGCGCATCTAGGAAAGCAAACAATAAAGGCTCGTTCGACCGGAAAAATTAATTCCTGTAACAAAACCATTGTCAGTTACCAGCGAAAGATCTTCGCTATTTTTTATCTTTTTTGGAAAGACCACAACGAAAACCCAGGATACTGTCTTTTCGTCCCGGGCTTGCCGCAAATCTTTTAGAGGTGCGAATATCAACGCTCCTCGCATCCCACGAACCGCCTTTAAAAACGTGATTCTTGCCCTTTTCAGGTCCGGTAGGGTTCATAATAGGAGCCGTTTTATAGTAAAACTGATCGTAGAAATCGCTCACCCATTCGGATACATTTCCCGCCATATCGTAGAGGCCATAAACACTCCTCCCCATCGGATATTTTCCAACAGGGCCCATATAAGGATACCCATCGCCGGTGCCCGCAAGATTGGCGCGTTTCGGTAGAATTTTATTACCCCAAGGAAAATTAAGGCCATGCGTTCCCCTTGCTGCCTTTTCCCATTCCGCTTCCGTAAGAAGCCGTTTACCTGCCCAGGTGCAATAATTCGTCGCATCATGCCAAGAGACACCAACCACAGCATGGCTGGGCACATCCATCAGTTTATGATCTCCCTGAAAAAAAGGCACCGAAGGCTTTACATAACTAGCAGCCTTTCTATACTTAGAATATTCCTTAACGCTTACCTCATATTTATCGATATAAAACGCATCCAGATAAATTTCCTGTGCCGGTTTCTCATCGAACCCACCTGAATCTGAACCTCGGGAAAAAATTCCCTCTGGAACCAATACCATTTCGCGGCCGTCATCACCCACAAAGGTTTCGTAGATGCTAAAATCACGATTATCTGAAACCGCCACATCATTGGTTTTTTTTGCCATTTGTTGTACTCTCACGTCATGGTCAATAGACTTTTTAATTTCCCAAATGATGACCAGTAAAAGCAACATGGAAATAGCAAAACAGCCAATGACTCCAAACATTAAATTCTTATCGCGCATGGGTTACCACAGAAAAGTTGTTCAATTACAAGTATTACAAAGCCTTGATTATAATTTAATCAGCAATTAAAGCAATGTTATTTTCCATTAGAAATAGACACACTAGCAGTTCCTTTACGTACAAACAGGGTATATAAAAAATGAAAATGGATTTATTGAAGATTAAAGATCAGGCCCTTTCTTTTATGAAGCCTGCAAAAGTTGAGATTCTAAAATGGTACCGAGGAGAGTACCAGGTAGACCTGAAGACCGATGACAGCCCTGTCACGATCGCGGATCGAAATGCAGAAGATATATTAAGAAAAAAAATATCAAAACATTTCCCGAAACACGGCATCATTGGTGAAGAGTTTGGCAACCATAATGCCGATGCCGAATGGGTTTGGACTATTGACCCTATAGATGGCACACGCTCTTTTATTCAAGGCCTGCCACTTTTTGCCTCTTTGATGTCCCTTCTGCATAAAGGGGAACCAGTACTAGGGATCATAGAGCTTCCCGCACTGAAAGAAACAGCTTGGGCGGTTAAAGGCAAAGGAGCTTTTTTAAACGGCAAGCCACTAAAAGTTTCCAAACAAAAAAAACTTCAGGGAGCCTTCATTGCTGTCGCCGACGGGTATTGTTTTCGCCAACAAAAACAAACCTTCCTCTTTAACAAATTAAATAATGAGGCTGGAATAGTAAGAACCTACCCAGACGCTTTTGGTCACCTCATGGCAATCCGCGGCTCGGTGGATGTTATGGTCGATCCTCTAGCTAAAATATGGGATTACGCGCCATGTAAAATCCTAGCGCAAGAAGCGGGAGGTAAATTTGCAAACTTTTCTGGTAACCGAGCAAGCATTGAGGAAGGAACAGCAATTGTCGGCAACGCCAGCATAGTTAAGGAAATGCGGAAATTATTTGCGGAAGGCAAACCTAAATAGGTTTTCGACCCGAAAAACCCGTATTGAGATCATGCCAGAACAAAATTTCCTTTTCTGGCATGCGCCAACAAAGATACACCTCCCTACCCTCCCGCAGTGAGGGAAAGTCAATGAGTCCCTCTCGGATTCCCTTAACCTCGCAACCCACCGCTTCTACCTTCTCCATCAGGTCATTATATTTTACCACTGCGTTTAGATAATCCACTCCCTGCTCACTGCCACCATTCCATTTTGCTTTATCTCTGGCATTTTTAATGTCGGGAAAATCATTGTTCAAAGAAACAGAAAGTTTTTGAATCCGTGGAACTATATCCAGAAGCTGGGGAACAAACGCATTAGCTTCGTCAAGCGTAAACAGTTTTTTGGTAGACATGCGTTAAATAATCGTAAGTTAAATTAATTAAAAAAATACATTATACGGATTCACAAAAATAATTCCACCCTCCCAGCAAGACGGAGTTCAAAAATACAAAAAAATGGTATCTCAAATAGCATCTGCAAGAAAAAATTTCAAACCCATTTGAATCTGCCCTCCCAAACCCCACCTTCATAGCCTCCTAAACACTTAATTTTAAAAAACTTATATGTAATCCTGATGCTTTAATCCTTATTTCAAGATAATTTATTTTTGAGATTTTATTTTACCCCGATTTTCTATTGACAAACCGACCATAAGGTTATAAATTCTTACACCATACTGGTCGTATCATCCTACAAGATAATAGGATTTTATGATTATTTATTCGTAACATTGAAATAGATGAAACAGGTTGGGCAAAAAGCCAATTAAGATTTTTTGATTAGTAAAAAGTTTGTTAGTAAGTTTTGTGTTTAATAAAAAGTTGTTATTCCAAACATCAAGTGTGAGGAGGTAAGTAATGAAAAAGGCAATTTTTTTCGTAGTAGTAAGTGCATTCGTAGGTTTCTTAGGATTCGGTTCTATCGCGTCTGCTGACAACGTGGTACCGGGCTCATATTCTCAACAGAATTCCAGTGGGGTTATGGGTGTTGGACAAACCATGATGCAAATGGGCGCAAGAAATCGAGCCCTGACCAACGCATCAAATTTGGCTTCACAGGCAGGTGTGGCTAGAAACGCCGGCCGCTCGTGGAACTCTGACTATCAATTCGGATCTTCTCAGGAAGAGCAATCTTGGAAAGCCGCCAGAACGATTGAAGAAGCTGGTGTAGTTGTAGGATTGGTTCCTGGTGACTGTCGTGGAGATAACTCTGATGCCAAATACAGAGACCAAATGAACGCACCCCGTATTGACCCTTTTGGCAACGCTTACATGAAGGAAAACCTGGTATCTCAAGCGCAATGTGTGGAATACCACCCGACATTGAAATAAGCTAAGCTCCACAATGAGAAGCATTCAACCTCTCATGAGGTATAAAGCCGATAGAACATTTTGTTCTATCGGCTTTTTTTGTGAGATAACATCATCGCCACCCCCAAAATAGCTCCATTCACATACACCCTGTATGACAAAATCCTATAGAAACAATCTAAGAACCCTTAAAGCAAAATGCTTCGCCAGGCTTCAAATAGCAAGAAATAGTGTTTTTATTATTACTAGAAACCAATCGGTTTTTCTTAAGGAAGGCCCTACAACGAAAAATATTGAGGTTATACAAAGCCTCCCTAGACCGCTACACCTCACCATCCTAATGCTTTGCTTGCTCTGGATACTCCCTAGCACTGCTTACTCTGTAGAACAGGTTTCTTTAAAAAAATATCCGGCATTGAGCCTTCAAGTTCCCAACCCCATGAAAACATCTAAATTGCCAGCCAGAAAGACGTTTCAAGTCAACCACGAAGAATTTATCTTACAGTTTTTCTTTAATGAAAGGGATGTGTTTGGTTATATCTTAAAGCGAAATAAAAGACGGCCTATTCATTTTCGCTGGTGCTTTTTCAGATCCTGCGAAGAAAGCTCTTATGATTACAAAAAAGTCATTGCTCAAGCTTTTCACCCACCTTATGATTCTGGTTTTTTTTCGATCGAATTTCCTTCATACCTGAACTACAGCTTTCAAGGAATCGAATTTTCTTCCCCAAAATAGCCCCGATCAAAGCCAACCATTGCTCCCATATTTTAAGGAGAAAATTGTTTATCCATTTTCCAACCCGCTACATCAAACACAAGCCAACCCAAAAATATAAAAATAATATCCTACAGATAGTAAGAGATAACTTATAAAAAAAACAGCCTTGAACCTATATTCTGACGAAAGCCAAATCGTTAGGATAGACAAGTTTATATTCCTATTCATCCTTCAAGGGGAGGAAAGTAATGAAGAAAGTAATCACGTTCTTATCAGTAAGTGCTTTTGTTGGGGTTTTGGCTTTAGGTTCAATTGCCTCCGCAGACAACAATATTCCGGGTGCCTATTCCCAGAATAACAATGCTCAGGTTATGGGTGTTGGAAAAACCATGATGCAGATGGGCGCAAGAAATCGAGCTCTGACCAACGCATCAAATTTGGCTTCACAGGCAGGTGTGGCTCGAAACGCCGGCCGCTCGTGGAACTCTGACTATCAATTCGGATCTTCTCAGGAAGAGCAATCTTGGAAACAATGGCGATCAGTAGAAGATACTGGTGTAGTTGTAGGGTTGGTTCCTGGTGACTGTCGTGGAGATAACTTAAAGGGAGCGCGCATTGATCCTTTTGGCAATCCTTACATGAAAGAAGTCCTAGTTTCACAAGCTGATTGTGAAATCAATCATAAGACGTTACAACAATAAATCTGTAATTGCTTAAGTAGTTCAAAAGCCGGTAGAACTCTCTGTTCTACCGGCTTTTTATTTTCCCTTTCACTCCCCCCCCTCGTTACCCCCCCCCACTAAAGAAAACCTGTTATAATCTCAGTACAATTTTTATTACTGACTTTGAGGTTCCCCATGTCCCGATTTATCGACAATGGCAACGATACTATTTCAGATACCCAAACAGAATTAACTTGGTTTAAAAAAGACTCTAGACAAATTTTGGGAAAATGGATTCATCTGGAAAAAGCCATGAAATTTTCCGAAGAACAAAATGCTGCCAACTTTGGTGGATTCAACGACTGGAGAATCCCTAAGCTAGAAGATATCAAAACTGTTTTTGATAAAAGTTTTAGTCAGCGGGATTTTGGAAACAGCGAAATACATATTCCTGCAGAATTTGAGCCCAAAGGAGCCGACTGCACCTGGACAGATACCGTCAACGGCGACCGTGCCATGATGTTCAGTCTTGTAAAAGGTCGCTCCAGCTGGATAAACAAGTTTGGGGAAGGCCCGTTCGCGGTAAGATTGGTTCGCGGCACCTGTAAAAAGAGTGAAGGTTAACTCAACTTTTTGAGTCTGCGAACATCCATACGGCTGTAATCACCATCAGCACGGAAAATATTTTCTTAAAGTTCTGGTCTGAAACATGTTGCAAAATCTGCGGACCAATTTGCGCACCCAAAATCCCTCCAAGCGCCAGAACCAAACCGGTTTTAATATCAACGTTACCAAGTCGGTAGTGGGCAATGAGGGATGAAATAGCTACCAGCAAAATAAA
Organism: Nitrospinota bacterium; assembly: GCA_013349585.1. Classification (GTDB taxonomy): domain Bacteria; phylum Nitrospinota; class Nitrospinia; order Nitrospinales; family VA-1; genus UBA8687. Next base: position 5,696 of record DUZG01000060.1, read on the forward strand.
TACAAATGAAGTCCCCACCGCAAGCTTTGCGTCTCGCCCAAGATAAATGAGAAAAGGTACTACCATGAACCCCCCACCTAAGCCGGTCACGGAAGACAGGATACCTACAATTAATCCGACAACTGCCAAAGTGATCATTATTTCCCTCCTTTCTCACCCCATTTTTCTTCCAATGCATCTACAACTGCCGCACCAACTGAATCACCCCAAACGTTAAGCGTTGTTCTGCAACGATCCAAAAACCAATCAATCGAAAGCAACATACCAATTCCCTCTAAAGGAAGGCCTACGGCCTGTAAAACCATTACCATTGTCACCAATCCAGCTTCAGGAATTCCAGCGGCGCCAATTCCTGCCAGAGTCGCTGTTATCAAAACAATGATTTGCTCGGCAAACCCCATTTCAATTCCCATCATTTGTGCAATAAACATAACAGCTACCGCTTCGTAAAGTGCGGTGCCATTCATGTTCACAGTTGCCCCCAAAGGAAGAACAAACAAAGATGATTTACGACTGACCTGATTATTTTGTTCCGCACATTCAATGGTAACCGGCAAAGTCGCCGAACTGCTGGCTGTCGAAAAGGCCGTGGTCAACGCTGCCGTTAAATTTTTAAAATAAAGGAGAGGGTTTCTTCTCGTCACGATGAAAAGAATTGTCGGTAGAACAAAAAGACCATGCACCAATAGAGCCAGAATAACTGTCCAAGCATATTTTCCGATTTTTGCCAGCTCAGCAAGAAAAAGGTCTCCGCCTCCAGCCGCACCTAATTTGGATGCTATCAATGCAAAAACTCCAACCGGTGCAAAATACATAAGAAGATGAACAATTTTCATGATTGCGTTATTGACCGTATCAAAAAACGCTATCGCCTGCTTTCCCGGCTCTCCCAATGTCGTCAATACTCCACCAAAAACCAGGGAAAATATAATTAGAGGAAGAATCTCCATATTGGCCATGGATTGAATCAGGTTAGGCGAGACAAAACTTTGTAAAATATCTGTAATTCCTATAGCTTCCTTCCCCGCAACATTTTCCGGGATCTTATCGACCGTCATTTCCACCGCTACACCCGGCTTCATAATATTCACCAGCACCAGACCAATACCTACCGCTATTCCCGTGGTAGCCATAAAATAAGTCAAGGTGATCAATCCGGTTTTACCTACATTACGGATATCTCCCAAGCCGGAGATGCCCACTATCATCGAAGAAATAATCAAGGGAACCACCAACATTTTCAACGCATCGAGAAACATATCTCCCAACCAGCCAACGGACAACATGGTTTCGCCATAAAACCAACCACAAAACACTCCCAAAAGAATGCCCATTATCATTAAATAAAGAAGCCAGTTACGTTTCATTAAAGTTATCCTTAAATAAACAAAATTTCTTCGAATTCAGCCAACCCGGTTTATAATACAGTTTAACGAATACTTTGCAATCGTCTTACCTTTAGCGGAGGAAAAAATGGCAGAAACGGTAACGCTCACATATAAGGGTAAAACATATGAACTCCCGCTCATCGAAGGTACCACTGGCGAACAGGCAATTGACATTACAGCATTGAGAAAGACAACTGGTTTGATCACATTTGATCCGGGATTCATGAGTACTGGGTCCTGTAAAAGTAAGATCACTTATCTGGATGGGGAAAAAGGAATTTTACTTTATCGCGGTTACCCCATTGAACAGATCGCAGAAAAAAGCTCGTTTATCGAAACCTCCTACCTCTTGATTTACGGTGAACTACCAACCCAAAAACAATTAGAGGATTTCAATTATCATATTGTGCACCATTCGATGGTTCACGAATCCATCAAGAAGTTTTATGACGGATTCCCCAATAACCCTCATCCCATGGCAGTATGCAGTGCGGTGGTGGGTTCTCTGGCAACATTTTATCAAAATGAACTCAGCGTACGAGACGACAAGGAAATTGAAATCGCTATTCACAGGTTAATGGCCAAACTACCGACTATAGCCGCATATAGTTATAAAAAGTCTATTGGACTCCCACTTTCCTATCCGGACAACTCTCTGAGTTATTCTGAAAATTTTTTAAAGATGATGTTCTCACTTCCCTGCGAAGAGTATGAGCCTGATGCGGATGCCGCAAAAGTACTGGATGTTTTGTTAATTCTACATGCCGATCATGAACAGAACTGCTCAACAAGCGCAGCAAGAATTGTGGGAAGCTCCATGTGCAACCTGTTCGCATCGGTATCCTCTGCGATATATGCCCTTTGGGGACCGCTTCACGGTGGTGCTAATCAGGCCGTCATCGAAATGCTCCAGGAAATACATAACAATGGAGACGACGTTAATAAATATGTCGCGAAAGCCAAAGACCCCAATGACCCTTTTCGGCTTATGGGATTCGGCCATCGTGTATATAAGAATTTTGATCCGCGAAGTCGAATCATTAAAAAACTCGCGCATAAAATCCTCGACAAACCGGGATATCAGGAGCCTCTTTTGGAGATCGCCCTACAACTTGAAGAAATCGCAATCAAAGATGAATATTTTATAGAGAAAAAACTTTACCCCAATGTCGATTTTTACTCGGGTATGATTTACAAAGCTCTAAATATTCCGGTTAACATGTTTCCCGTCCTGTTTGCGATAGGCCGCCTTCCAGGTTGGATTGCCCAATGGAAAGAATTACAGGAAGATGAACAGTTCAGAATAAGTCGGCCACGACAAGTTTATACCGGAGCCACAAAAAGGGACTATGTACCTTTGGGGCAAAGATAATCCTTCTGACGAAGGAAGAAATGTTAGTGAGTTAAAAGCTTGAGGCGGGTGCCGACCTAATATTCTAGGTTATTAAGCCTTCTCAACTGTGCATGTGAAAGGAAACTCTTCCATCAAGGCAGCGCGGTGGATCTGTTCAACTTTGAATTCGGCTTGCTCAAGGGGCATTGTTGCAACAGTAGCTGCACCTTTGAGATGAATTTCGTACATCAACTTTTCAGCGTCTGAATATTCTTTACCGATCAAAGTGATGAGAACGCGAATCACGAACTCCATTGTTGTAACATTATCATCCCACATGATGATTTTATACATGGGAAGATAAGCACGATTTGTTTGTTCCTCAGACTCTTCAACAACGTCGGGGGCATAGGGTAATGTTTCAGTACTCATAACAATAAATAGGCGATAATTAGTTGTGGCTGCTTAAATTAGTAAACTCTTGTATTTAAAACATAATATAAAAATTAACTATTTTTATCAATATTTTTGCATATTTTGGGGATTCCAATGCTACTCCCTAGAAAACAAAAGCACCTCCTATACCTCACAATAATAGCCCTGTTCGGGCTATTATCAACAGGAGCCCCTGAATTATTTGCGTTGGATGCCGCAAACGATACGGGCAAATATCCTGGCTTTAAAGCCAGCGGCTATATAACCCGGTTTGAAGGCGAAACTCTCCATTACGATATAAGCTTTCTATGGTTTGATAATGCCGCTTCCGCAAAAGTCCAGTTTCTAAAAGAAAGGGATAGATACTACTCAACCCTGGAAGCCAGCACCAAGGGGTTTGTTGGTTTTTTTACTTCCTACCGCAAACATTACTATAAAACTGAATTTGAGATAATTGATGACGGGAAAAGCCTCCGCCCCATATCCTTTCTTCGTCAAGTCACCATAGGCGACCAAGCCGAAACCACACGTCACCAGTTTAACTACATGACGCGAAAGCATACCTGGTCCAAATATTTAAACGACAAAAAAATAAAAACAGGGGTCGATCATATTCCTGTCGACAACAGTTTTCATGATATTTTGACCGCGTTTTACAATGTTCGGAACGGTAGCTATGGGCCTTTAATTAAAGG
>DUZG01000061.1 GCA_013349585.1 Nitrospinota bacterium
AGGTGGATTAGGAATCACTCACGATGATATTACCAAATCGGTGTTGACGAAAGTTTTCGCATCTAATTTACATCGCGATGAGAAAGTGATCCAGATGCTGGAAGAGACCTTTCGCAAAAGAGACCGAGCGATACCGGCAAGTGTTCAATCGCAATGTGAGGTCCCGGATAATTGTCAGGTTCTGTATAACGAGGTTGGCACGGCACCGGGCTTCCGGTTTGAGCGAGACGGGCATATTTTGTTTTGCCTGCCGGGGGTTCCGCATGAGATGAAACATTTATTCGAACGCTATATTGCTCCTGAACTGGTTAAACATTCGTTACAAACATTTTCTCATCGCATTCTAAAAACTACGGGAATCTCAGAGGCAGATTTGTGGATGAAGGTGGGTTCAATCGATGCATTGCAGAAAAAGTCAACTCTGGCTTCTTTGCCTTCACATTTAGGAGTGCGAATTCGACTTTCGATTTTGGCAGAAACTGGAGGAAAAGAGACTCTTGATGAGGTTGAACAATCCTTGAGAGATCGCATAGGACGATATGTTTATGGAATTAATGATGAGACGCTGGAGGGTAAAGTAGGTCAATTGCTGACTGAAAAATCCATGACAATTGCTACGGCGGAGTCTTGTACTGGCGGGTTGATAGGTCATTTGCTCACTCAAATTCCGGGAAGCTCCAATTATTTTAAAGAAGGGTTCATTGTATATAGTAATGATGCCAAAGTATCCCGCTTGGGTGTGGAACGACAGGTGATTGAGGAACATCGTGCGGTCAGTGAGTCGGTAGTCCGGTTGATGGCAGAGGGGGTTCGACGGGTTAGCGGGGCAGATATAGGAGTGTCGGTTACGGGAATCTTGGGTCCGACAGGAGGCAGTGAGAAAAAGCCAGTGGGTTTGACTTTTATAGCGGTCAGTGATTCAACCGGAACCTGGTGCGGAAAATATATATATACGCATGACCGTATAAAAAATAAAGAACGTACCGCACAAACTGCTTTGAACCTTGTGCGCTTGCGGTTGCTGGGTTTGTTGAAAGATGCTTAGTTAGAGAGGGGTAATATCCAATATGCAGTTCAGCGTTTCGCAAAATTTTTAAAGGGAAGAATTAGCAGAACACCCGCAACGAACCCACCGATATGAGCAAACCAGGCGATTCCCCCGGCTTCGGAGGAAGCACTGTTCCAGATTTGCAGGCCCACCCAGAACAGCAACAGCAGGATTGCCGGAATGCGCGCGATCGTCCAGAAAAAACCAAGAAAAATAAAAGTTCTTATTTTGGCAAAAGGAAATAAAATCAGATACGCACCCAAGATACCGGAGATAGCGCCACTGGCACCGACCATTGGAATATCGGAGTCCAAGTCTGTGGCAATATGCCCGAATGCGGCGAGAGTCCCGCAGACGAAATAAAACAATACGAAACGAAATTTTCCTAATACGTCTTCAATGTTGTTTCCGAAAATCCAGAGATAGAGCATGTTTCCCACGAGGTGCCAGATGCCAGCATGCAGAAACATGGATGTATAAACTGTAGGATATATTGTGAAAGGGCTATTGAGTAATTGCGTGGGAACCAGAGCGTAATCGGCGTAAAGAACACTGGGGTGAACAGGCAAATTAGCTCCGTAAAGAAAAACCGCTATATTTAATGCAATGAAGCCAAAGGTTAAAAATGGAAAATTGCGCGTCGGGTTATCATCTTTCAGAGGAATCATCTATTACTTGGGTACAATATGGTAGAAATGGTAGAATTTGAAATGCGTTTTGTAAACAACAACATTATAAGCGATTAAAAATATTTGGCTATGGATGATATAGAAGGGCTGGTTCCCTTATCAAAAGGGGAAGAACTTCCCGTTGCTCCCGAGCGACTGGAAGAATCAATGGAATGGGTGATCGAAACTTATCGCAAGCACCAGTTGGTCAAAGTGACTGCGTGGTTAGACGAAAACCTTGGCAAGGGTAGAAGGAATAAAACTCTGATCCCGAGAATATTGTTGGATGTTAATCCGATTACGCACCGACAAAGCCTGCTTGAAATAGTTTTCCCCGCACCTAGAATCATCAATGAAGATTTGCTGGAAGTGAATAACTTAAAATTCATGCTGGATGCTGAATCTGGAATGGGCAAGACCACCTTCCTTATGCATTATATTGAAACGCTTCTGGATGCCTCGCCCCATCAAATTTATTCGCTCCCTATTTATTTTCATTTAGGAAATGTCCCAGAGGGTGGCGGGTTTCAGCAGTTTCGTGAATCGGTCAATCGTGAAATCATTGATGTGATTCTTTTGGAGAGAGAAGAGAATCCAGAACTGATTCTTGATGAAGATTTGCTGCAAATAACGTTGAACTCTATCTTTGGTTATAGCAAGTTTATGTTTTTGCTGGATGGTTTTGATCAGCTTCATCCTCAGGACAGGTTTCGCTTTTTTGTGGATTCTTTTTTGGATGACAATTTGTTTCACAGCAATTTTGTTTTGCTTACCAGCGATAAATTTGAATTTGGTTCTCTGGCGACCGATGCGATCATCAAACGTGGCGAAGGAGCTGCTTTTCAAATGACCTTGCAGACTCTCGACCCAAAAGAAAGCAGCGTATACCTGCGAGATGCCGCGAAAAATAATGTGATAAAAGAACTTGCTGCTTTTGCGCCGGAGTTATTAAAGACACCCATTTTACTGAAAATGATTCGCACTCTGAACGAAAATGAGCTGTTGGAAGGATTAGATAATAGGGCCGAGATATATACGCAGTGGTTCAAACATTTGTTAGTGGAGTTCGATATAGATGACAGTGAATTAGAAAAGTGTATGGATCAATTGGCCGAGATTTCTTTTCAACAAATGTTAGATGGAAAAATTCAGCGCTATCAGAAAGAGGAGCCGGGGTACGATAAGTCTGGCATTAAAAAAGATAAATTTGATCTGTTAATGCAAGGCGATGATCTTGCTCCATGCTGGAAGAGAATTCTTCAGCAGACTCCACGCCGATGGGAGTTTCGCCACCCTTCTTACCAGGAGTATTTTATAGCAAGACATATTGCCAAAACATCAGAGTGGCAAGGCATCGTAAGGCAAAATTGTGGTGATGTGAAATGGCACGAAGCTTTTAAAATATTAGCTGGAATGGTTTCTGGAAAAGAGCTTTTCGATATTTTTATTGAAGAGGGAGCTGTGATGTTGGCGGGTAATTCCCTGCGAGAGGTTAAAGACCTCCCTGAAGGACAAGATTTGCTGGTACGTCAGTTGCTAAAATATCAATGCCCGGAAATGCTTCCGCAATTTAAACCTTGTCGTTTGGTTCGCGTTGAGAATGTTTGGAAAACCAACGATGCGGATTATTTACAATCCTTACTAAATCGATTATTGATGCGTGAGCATCGCGACAGCAGAATATTGTTCAGTGTATTTGAACTGGTGCTGAATAATGCCGGAGCGAACATTCACACGCTACTGGATAATTTTGATTTAGAGCCAATCAGGAACCTCAAAGAATTTCAGGGGTTTTTTAATGAGTTCAAAGATGGCAGCCAGGTGACTCTTTCCAAGATTAGGAAATATGGGGAGATGGTAACGGTGCCACAAGGTAAGTTTATCTATCAGGAAGAGGATGATGAGGAAGATAAAGTTAACATGGAAGAGTTTGCGATTATGAAATTCCCTGTGACGAATGCGTTGTATGGGCAATTCGATCCGCAACACAAAACCCGGTTCCCAAAGTATTCATGGGAAGAGGATCAGCCGGTTATTGGAGTCAATTATTATGAGGCGATTATTTTTTCTTTTTGGATGGGACTTCGCCTGCCCACTGAAAAAGAGTGGGAAAAAGCGGCAAGAGGAACGGATGGCCGGGTCTACCCTTGGGGTGAACCTATGGGTTATGAAAAAGGGTTCGCAAACACCTGTGACTTTATGGCATGCAAAACGACTTCTGTGTTCGATATGGAACCGGGGCTCTCGCCTTATGGATGTTTTGATATGGCAGGAAATGTATGGGAGTGGTGCGTACAGCTGAATGCTTCGAGGCATTCAACGCAGCGGGTTGTTAGAGGCGGCTCGTGGATGAATTATCTGGTACACGCAAAATGTTTTTTTCGTAACTCGTTTGATCCAGCAGAAAGATATCTGGCTGTAGGTTTACGCTGTGTTTCCGGTTCACGCTTTACTGAAATTGAATCTGAGGATATGGATGACGATTAAAAAACAGGGCCAGACTCTGCTTGTACCTGTATCGATCTCCCCCCAGGTTAGGCTAACCATAAATACTATTTTTATTAATGTCTTAACTGTTAGAATAACCCAACCTGATTCTAATAATTATCCAAGATTAACTATTTACAGACAATTTCCAATTATTTTTGCGAAAATAGGTTAAAATTGGCGTTTTTCATGTCATGGTATGATTGTCCTTGACAATTTGAAACTTTATATATAAAAAATCAAGCAAAAAAATTCCTCAGTATTGACGATGATCGGACGTTGCAGATGATCGTCAGACAGATATTGAGCAAGTCGTTTGGCCCCCAGGCGCTTGAAATATCCCAAGCGGGTACCGGTGAGGAAGGGTTGAAAATGATGTACGAAATCAAACCCGACATTATTCTTTGCGATATTCACATGCTCGGGATGGATGGTTTTGAAGTTTGCCAGAAGGTGCGCGAATTGAAGTTGCGCTCTGCCGTGATTCTCATGTCTGCTTATGATTCTGAGCAGGACAATGCCATAAAAGCGAGTGAAATCGGAGCTGATGCTTATTTATCGAAGCCGCTGAAAAAAGGCGAACTACTATTAGTTGTGAATTTTATCATGAGGGTGGCTCACCTCAATGATGCAGTATTCGAAAAGAACAAGCAGTTGGAAGCCTCTTTGGGTCAATTGAAACAATTTCATCAGAAACTTGCTGCTCTGAATGACGAACTGCGAAATGATAAAAGGCGTCTCGGTGTCAGCCTGAAAGAAATGACGGAGTTGAATGATCAACTTGAAAACAAAAATGAGCAGATATCTTCCATGGTGGACGAGCTTGCCAGCCGTTTTGATTCTACAGAAGGCCTTTTAGCAACGATCATTGAACTTCACCAGACGGAACATCGAGGCCATTCGGAAAGAGTTACCCAAGTGGCTATATTTATAGCAGAGAAACTAAGGCTCACTGAATATCAATTCAGGAATGTGAAGTCTGCGACTCGTCTGCATGAATTGGGCATCGTTGCCATGCCGACAGTTGAAAAAAGAAAAGACGCGGCAAACGAAGAAGAGCTTGATTATATTAAAGATAAACCAAAAACCAACCATCCGCTGGTAGGGGAAATGTTGCTTAAGGAGTTTCCGGGGTTTGAGATGGCTGCAGAAATCATCCGGCACCTTCATGAAAATGTAGATGGCTCTGGTTCACCGGATGGTATGTATGGTGATCGTATTCCCATGGGTTCTCGAATTGTTTTGGCAGCGAGTTATTTTGACCACAATAAAATGGCGCATCCTGATCGTTCGAATGAGGAAATTCTGAGTAAAATGGATGAGAAAACTGGGGTTATTTTTGATGAGTCGATAATGCGTGCTCTGGGGGGATATATAGCACAGCAGGGAATGGTGAAAGAAGCGCCAACAATGGACTGATTCGTTTTCGCCCTTGCAGAGGATATCATTTCGGCTTCAGGGATCAACCTTCTTAGACAAGGTACGGTTTTGGGTAAAGACACTCTGGATAAAATTCTGAAGTTTCATAACGTTGATCCCATTTCAGGGATCATTAAAGTAAAACAATCTTCATAGAAAATGGGTTTAGCTTCCTTAATAGGGGTTATCGCGGGGGTAAGACTCGTACTCGGTTCCATTTTGATGAACAGCGCTTTAGACCTGTTTATCAATATTCCTTTGATGAAAGAGGTGCCATTATTACGCTTTCTGATACAGTTTTGTTTCCAGTAAGAAAATCTCGTATGACCGTGGTGGGTAACGATCTGATCAAACAGGTTTTCGATTTATTGCAAGAGTTCAATTGCAACGTTAAAATTGAAGGCCATACAGATAATTCCCCTATTAGGACAGAACAGTTCATCTCGAACTGGGAGTTGTCGGCTGCGCGTGCTGCAGAAGTGGCCCGAGTATTAGTGGAAGCGGGGTTTCCTTCCACCCAGTTGTCTATCGAAGGCTTTACGCAATATCGCCCCAAAGTCCCTAATGTCAGCCGTCAGGCCCGCGCTACCAATAGTAGAGTTGAAATTGTTTATCAACGAGGTAGCGCTCGCAAACATATGGTGGATTTGCTCCGTCGCAATAGTAGATAGAAGTCTTCGCATTTATTCTCTCGGTATCCTTTGAAGAAAAATATAAATAATCGATTTATGCTCAGGGCTTTGGAATTGGCTCGTAAGGGCAAGACGACTCCGAATCCTATGGTGGGCACGGTGTTGGTCAAAAATAATCTAATTATCGCTGAGGGATTTCACTCTCGAGCTGGAGGTCCGCATGCTGAAGTTGTAGCCTTAAGGAAAGCAGGGAACAAAGCAAGAGGGGCGGATCTTTATGTTAACCTCGAGCCTTGTTGCCATGTCGGTCGAACACCGCCTTGTACTGATGCCATTATTCAATCGGGTGTGAGCCGGGTGTTTGCCGGCATGAAAGACCCGAACAAGCTGGTGCAAGGTAAAGGAATACGTGTTTTAAAGGCCGCTGGCATAAAAGTTTCAGTAGGCATGATGAAAAACGATTGTGAAAAATTGAATGAGGTGTTTGTCAAGGTGATGAAAACTGGTGTGCCGTTTGTTACGGTGAAAACCGCCATGTCACTCGATGGAAAAATCGCCACCCGGGAAGGAGATTCACAGTGGATTTCAGGAATAAAGTCGCGTGACTTTGTGCATGAATTGAGAAACCAGAATGATGCTATTCTGGTTGGAACAAATACAATTCTGAAAGACAATCCTCAATTGACCTGCCGATTGAAAAAAAATGGGGGCAGGCACCCGGCACGTATTATTCTGGATCGGAGAAACAGAATTCCACTAACAGCTAAAGTTTTTGAAAACAGCAAGACACAGCGGGTGATTTATGTTTCTAGCTCGAAACTTTCGACGAAAAGAGAGCAGTTGTTGACGGCTAAAAATGTAGAAGTCTTGAAAATTGAAACGCTGAAGTCAGGGTTCGATTTAAAACAGCTTATGAAATTGCTGGCGCAAAAAGACTTGAACTCTATTCTGATTGAAGGCGGAGGAGAGATTAACAGCAGTGCGTTTGAAGCAGGAATCGTTGACCGAGTCTTTGTGTTTATCAGTCCCATCCTGGTCGGAGGGCAGCAGGCACCCAGTCCGATAGGAGGGAAAGGCGTGGCAAAAATAGCCAAGGCAATGAAATTAAAAAATATGAAATTCGTCCAAATTGGAGATGACCTTATGGTGGAGGCCGTACCATGTTCAGCGGAATAATTGAGTCGGTAGGAACCCTGCGCGAATTTGTTCATGGGCAGGAAAGTGCGGTTGCGGTCGTCGAGACAGATACTAATTTCTCAGGTCTGGAAGATGGAGAAAGCATTGCGGTGAACGGTGTTTGTCTTACTGTCGTCGAATTCAGTGAATTCAAGTTTCGAATGGATTTAGGAACTGAGACCCTGGAAAAAACTAGTTTCAAAAATTCCAAGGCAGGCGATCGGGTTAACCTGGAAAGATCGTTAACGCCCTCTTCAAAAATCAGTGGTCATTTTGTTAGCGGCCATGTTGATCAGGTAGGGGAAGTATTAAATATTGAAGAAAAACCAGGCGAAATTTTAGTGCAGTTCTCGCACCCAGCTTCTCTTCGTCCTTACATAATGGAAAAAGGCTCCATTGCGCTTGATGGAATTAGCCTGACAGTGTTCAATTGCAAAGACGATAAATTCAATGTTTCAATCATTCCTTTTACCTGGAGCCATACCAATCTGAGTACAAGGAAAATAGGCGATTTAATAAATATCGAATGTGATATGATTGGTAAATACGTATATAAAGCATGTGCAACCTTGATGAATCCGGAAGCTACCGGACCTGTATTAGACCTATTGCGACAGCAGGGGAAAGAATAAATGGGGAAAGAATTTAGCACCATAGAAGAAGCCATTGAAGAGGTGCGGCAAGGGAAAATGATTGTCATCGTTGATGATGAAGATCGTGAAAACGAAGGCGACTTGATGATCGCTGCAGAAAAAGCCACTCCAGAGCTGATTAATTTTATGGCTCGATTCGGGCGCGGTTTGATTTGTTTGACGCTTACCGAAAAGAGAACCAGAGAGCTAGGACTCTCTATGATGGTGGATGATAACCAGTCGGCTTTTGAAACACCTTTTACAGTATCCATTGATGCGCGTGAGGGTATCAGCACGGGTATCTCAGCTGCCGACCGCGCACATACGATCAAAGTGGCAATTGACCCGGAAACTGTTAGAAATGATTTGGTAAAGCCAGGGCATATTTTCCCTTTAAGAGCTAAGGATGGAGGCGTATTGGTTCGCATGGGGCAAACCGAAGCTTCTGTCGATATCGCCCGAATTGCGGGGTTAAACCCTTATGGTGTGATTTGCGAAATAATGAATGAAGACGGAACGATGGCTCGAGTGCCGCATTTGACAGAGTTTATCAAAGAGCATAGTCTCAAAATGATCACGACCAAAGACCTTGCGGAATATCGACTCCTGAAGGAGGCGCTGGTTGAAGAAGTTACTTCGACTGTTATGCCAACTCACTCTGGTGAATTTCGATCCGTGGCTTTTAAAAATTTATTGGACGATCAAATCCATATTGCTCTGGTAAAGGGTGAAATCAAACATGACGACCCTACTCTGGTTCGAGTACATTCCCAATGTTTGACGGGCGATGTTTTTGGTTCTTATCGTTGTGATTGCGGCGAGCAATTAAAGAAATCTATGGAGATGATTGAGAAAGAGGGAACAGGTGTCTTGCTTTATCTTTATCAGGAAGGAAGAGGCATTGGAATAGTAAATAAACTAAAAGCCTATGCGTTGCAAGATGAAGGTAAAGATACCGTTCAGGCCAACGAGGCATTGGGATTCAAACCAGATCTTAGGGATTATGGAATCGGTGCCCAGATTCTTCGTAAGCTGGGGCTAGGAAAAATTCGCATCATGACCAATAACCCGAGAAAAATTGTGGGATTGGAAGGGTATGGTC
>DUZG01000062.1 GCA_013349585.1 Nitrospinota bacterium
CGTCGCCAGTTCCGGGAAATACCAGGTATTATGGATGGTACCGGGAAGCCAGAATACGGAAAATGTGTAGATATACTGACGAAAGCCGCAATCAAGGAAATGATACTTCCTTCAATGCTTCCATTGTTCGCACCAGTCGTTATGTATTACGTCGTTAATGCAATTGGTGGTCAATCAGCTGCGTTCTCAGCTTTGGGTGCAATGCTTATGGGCACCATCGTTACTGGTTTGTTCGTTGCATTGTCTATGACTGCTGGTGGTGGCGCATGGGATAACGCTAAAAAATATATTGAAGACGGTAATCACGGTGGCAAGGGCTCAGAAGCTCACCACGCCGCTATTACGGGAGATACAGTTGGTGATCCCTACAAAGATACGGCTGGGCCTGCTATTAACCCGATGATCAAAATCATCAATATTGTCGCCTTATTATTGTTAAATATATTGGCTTAAGTCTTCGACTGGATTAATTTCCATATAGCCCACTCCTAAATCTATCGGCGAGGAGTGGGCTTTTTGTTTTTAAGAAATTAATTCTTCAGAAAAAACTGGCTACAGCTTTGGGCATAAAAATAACGGCTCTCTTTTAAGTGGAAACCCTGACAAAGCAGAATTAAAATTTACTCCGGCCTCTCTCCACCCCGGATTCAGGGATCGATTCCCCCTCGAAACTACCACTCCTTGTGATCTGTATTTAGGAAAATTAACACCGCCTGTGTAATCCGGTTTGCGGGGTGGGTTATCCAGTAAAAAAATAAACAAAATCGCATCTTGTAACTACGTAATAACGATTTGATTTTAATGTAACTTACTGCACCCTTTTACTAAGGGCGTGGGGAGTAAAAAACATTGCGTTGATAGGGTTGATTTAGATATGATCACTTTAACCACTAAACTTAAAAAGTCGACCATGCTAAAAGTTCGTTTTGAGAAAGAAAACCGCACCATTGAGGTGGAAACAGGGGAAAACCTTCGGGAAGCCGCGATTCGAAACAAGTTCAGTATCTACCCCCACATCACCAAAATTCTCAACTGTCGGGGTCGGGGTTTGTGCACCGCCTGCACAGTACAAGTTTTATCAGGCAAACTCGATCCTAGAAATGAGACCGAAACCGATAAACTGGGTAAGAAACCCGATGATTTTCGCATGGCCTGTCAGGTGACTGTCACGGATGATCTCGTTGTCCGTACCAACCCCTGATCCACACCCCTGTTTTTTCCGAATCTATTTGACAACTCATCCCGAACACCCCAAAATAGTATATGTTTCCACTTGAGAAAAAACAGTTGGATGAGATTCACCGTCACGCTGTGGAGGAGTATCCGCACGAATGTTGCGGAGTCGTTGTAGGGGACCCGGATCATAATAATGATAACGTTGTCCACCGCTGCGAGAACATTCAAAACAAGCTGCATGAAAAAGATCCCAAAAAATTTACTCGGGATGCGCGCACAGCGTATAATATTAGTGCATTAGAGTTACAAAATATTTTGAGCGCGGCAGGTTCTAAGGGTCGGGTTTTTAAGGTGCTATACCACTCCCACCCCGAGCACGATGCCTATTTTTCGGAAGAAGATACTAGAATGGCCCTGTTCGATGGCGAATCGCCCATTTACCCAGGCACCCAATATCTAGTCGTTTCCGTTTACGATGAAAAAGTTCGGGACCAGGCGTTATTTGGCTGGGATCCGGAAACAAAAACTTTCGAACGAAATCCCTTATAATCGGGAATTCGTTATATCTGGAGATATTATTATGTCACTGTTAATCACAGAAGATTGTGTTAACTGCGGAGTCTGTGAACCCGAATGCCCCAACGAGGCAATTTCAGAAGGCGATGATATTTTTGTTATCGATTGGGAACACTGCACCGAGTGTGTAGGTTGGTATGAAGAAGCTCAATGTGTAGAAGTTTGCCCGGTAGACTGTATTCCAAAAGATCCAGAGCATGAAGAAACCAAGGAACAACTTATGGAGAAAAAAGAAAACATCGTCAACGGCGGCTAACCTCCACAAGTAAGTATGAAAGAAGCTCACAAGCAAATTACGCTGTGAGAAAAATGTAGACGGACTAAATACGGGTCGAGTATCGGCCTATCACTGGTTTGCCTCTGGCCCTAAAACCTGGATAGAATCCATGAGAGAAGAAGTCGAAGAAGTCCTAGAAACCCTGCGGCCCATGCTCATGGCGGATGGAGGTAATGTAGAACTGGTGGACATAGATGACGGAGTTGTTAAATTACGTCTGGTAGGCTCTTGTGCCTCCTGCTCCAGTTCCACTATGACTCTAAAAATGGGAATCGAAAAAGCACTTAAAAAAGCCGTTCCCATGGTACGCTGTATTGAAGCTGTCGAATAAGGTCCGCTTACAATTTAAACACCTTTTTCAAATTACCTCGCTTTTTGTCATCAAAAATAAACCATCCGTGAAAAATTCGATCCATAAAAAAATTCTCCTAGCCATTTCGTGCTTGGCCTTGCTTTTTGTTTTGCATGCCTCCGCTCAAGCAGTAGAGGAAGAAGGAATGGTAGCCCCCAACTTCACGTTAAAAAATCTGGACAGAGAAGAAGTCAGCCTCAGCCAGTTTCGTGGCAAATATGTTCTGGTAAACTTCTGGGCTACTTGGTGTGGCCCATGCAAAGTAGAAATGCCTTCTTTAGAAGTCCTCTACCAACGATTCAAAAATAAAAATTTTGCTCTGCTCGCGATTTCAAATGATATGTTTGGTTCGACGATTGTTAAGCCTTTTGTGAAAGCAAATAATCTCAATTTCCCCATCCTTCTCGACCAGCGGCTAAAAGCCAGCAACGCATTTGGTGTGACCAGCCTTCCCTCCACTTTTATGATTGATCCTGAAGGGAAAATTATCGGCGCCCTGTTTGGCGCAGAAGACTGGGCCACGCCAAGCAATATTCTTTATTTTGAAAACCTCCTCAAATAAAGGATAAGTCCTTGCCACTTCGCCTAAAATTTTTATCGCTTACTCTCGCAATTTCTTTTCTCTTTATTTCTTCTTCTGGTTGGACTCAGACGGATCACTCTCTGGAAGGAGAAATGGTTCATATACCTTCTGGACATTTTATTTTCGGCACTAATAAAAAAGATGAAACCGACGAGGCACTTTCCATGGGCATCCCCAAACCTTGGTATGCAGATGAAAGCCCTAAACAAAAAATTTTCCTAAAAGGATTTTATATCGATCCTTTTGAGGTCACTAACGAACGTTATAAAAAATATATTGATGCTATAGATGCCGTCCCGCCGGGCAACTGGAAGGATAATAATTTTGCAGCAGGCGCAGACAAGAAACCGGTGACATGGGTGACCTGGTTCGATGCCTCTAATTTTTGTCAATGGGCAGAAAAAAAATTGCCCACCGAGAAACAGTGGGAGCGCGCGGCTAAAGGAACCAATGGTAATGAATATCCATGGGGGAACGAATATCAACCCAACATAGCACATCTTTCAGATCGGGCCGGCAGCAAGAACAAACCCGTCGCTGTAGGAAGCTTCACAAAGTCCGCTAGTAAAGAGGGCATACACGACCTGATAGGAAATGTCTGGGAATGGGTAGCAGACGACTACAAACCCTATAAAGGCAGCACCCATAAAAACGATTACTACGACTCGGGATACAAAATAATTCGCGGCCACTCAGCAAGTGATATTGGTCACTTCCCCATGTATGCGGATGCCATTAAAATGTTTGCCCGTAGCGGTTATCGACAATTTGCAAACCCGGATGAGCCAGGGCCCGATGCCGGGTTTCGCTGCGCCAGTGAAAACAAACCGGCAGCAATGAAAAGCGGATTGTCTTTATTGGGTCAACCCTCAAATTCTTCGACTACAACCGGTACCATTGAAAAACCTGCATCACCAAACTCAATATCCAAAACAGCAGCTCCGTTCAATCCGTTTTCGCCTAAACCTAATCTACCCGAGTCAGGAATTCTGGTCTTAACCCTTCTTGCATTTGTCGCGGGAGTTTTTAGTTTTTTATCCCCATGCACCTTACCCATCCTGCCCGCTTATTTTGCCGTGACCGCGCAAACCGACCGGACACGCATGGGCATGATGTCACTCGCTTTCTTTTTCGGACTTGCCAGTCTGTTCGTCGCAATGGGAGCCTCCGCCAGCGTACTCGGACAATTATTGCGCGACTATATGTTTCAGATTTCACAAATCGGCGGCGGCATTGTTGTCGTCTTCGGTGTCATGACATTATTTGGAAGAGGGTTTTCAGGAGCCAGTTTTCAGGGGAAACCCGCTTCCACCTTCATCGGGTTCTTCCTGTTCGGTGCCACTTTTGCTCTCGGCTGGACTCCATGTGTCGGCCCCATTCTCTCCAGCATTCTCATGCTGGCGGCTTCTGAAAAAACGGTCTGGCAGGGAATGAATCTTTTATTCTTTTACGCGGTCGGGCTCGGCCTACCCCTGATCCTAGTCGCCACCTTATGCGGGAACCTGCCGAAAGATGGAATGTTCTGGACTCTACTTCGCGGAAAGGGATGGGATATCCCCATCGCAGGAAAAACTATTTTCCTGCACACCACCAACTTATTCAGCGGAATTTTGTTGATCATATTAGGAATCGTTCTCGCTACCGGATACATGACTTATATCAATAGCCTTATCCCCATCGAGGTCCAACTCTGGTTCAGCGAACTTGAAGAAAGTGTCCTCCACTGGTTCACTCACTAGCGTCGGGGGCTATAGGTCTGTTCCTGTTCAGCAAAACAAAAGCCTAAAGCTTCTAAATAGAAGTTTTTCTCCTTTCGCTAATATTCAGACCTTGTCATGCGGGTATTGTAAAAATGGGTTAAATTTTGTTAGAATGTATAAAGTTATTTCTTTCAAATAGAACTATGAAAATCATCACTCAAATTTTAATACTCTCTCTGCTGGTTCTACCTTCTTGTTCGGGAGTGGGTTCGCTTACCAAAAAGCGCTACCAAAATGCTGAAAACACCATAGTCCTTATAGATATGACAACTCGAAATTATGATTTACAGAATGCGGGTTCGCAATTACAAATCGCCGTAGAAGATGAAATGGTACACACCAGTTATGCCCTCGCAGGAGAAAGTGCCCGCTACCGTCTAAAATATAAAGTTCTCGAATACGATGAAGGTAGTCGTGCCATACGAATCGCATCAATGGGATTTTCTGACTGGGCCCGGTCCAAATTAAAAGTCAAAGTCGGACTTTTTGATGGCCGCGATATGGTCGGTGCATGGGAAGTTAATTCATGGGTAGCAGGTGGACCTACCGGCGGCACTGAACTAAAACTGTTTGAACGTGCCGCTAAAGAAATCACCGGTCATCTTAGAGGCGACTTCTAAGCCACAGCCTTACTCTCCTATTTTTCCTCAGCCAACATCTTTCGCGCAACGAAAACCAATAAAATTAAGTTTAGATTCCGGGGCCATCCAGTTTCTAAAATAGGTGGGTGAAAATTTTATTGTGATATGGGTCTGCAACAAACCGCCGCGTATAATTTTAAATCGATCGCGATCGCCTTCCGGTTGCCCCAAATAAGTATATTCCTCGCCAATCCATTCCCATACATTATGTCCCATTCCATAAACGCCATAGGGACTAATCCATTCCTTTCTCTTATCTACCGGCTCAGATGTGAAACCTGAAAATCCGTTGTTGGGATGAGCGGAAAATACTCTCCACGGCCATTTTCTGCCATCTAGACCTCTCGCCGCTTTTTCCCATTCGATCTCTGTTGGCAAACGCTTACCGTTTGCCTGACAATATTCCAAGGAGTCCGAATAGGAAACATGCGTCACCGGATAAGCTGCTGATTTAGGATGAAAACTATACTCCGAGCGAAATTTTTTGTACCGTTCACGGCTCACTTCATAACTATCAATGAGGTAGGCATGCGAAAATACAGTTATGCCCAACCGCGTTCGAGGCTCTTCTTTATGACCCATAATAAAATCCCCGGCGGGTATATAAACCATCCCATCAGGAACCTGAACATCAGCAGGAACATCCACCTTAATCTGTTTTACTTCATATGAATCGCAGGCAAAAAGAAAACAACAGAGGAGGATTAAAGTAAAAGGCTTCACGATATTTGTTAGCTTGATTAGTATTGACTTATTCTCTCAGGACAAGGCCCGGCACCTAGTGGTCGAAGAAGTGGAAAACTTCACCGCCGTTAATCGGCAGAGGTTTCTTATTATAGTCGAGGGGATAATCGATGCCCGGTTGAATTGTTCCATCTACAGAATAGGGACCGCTGTTGGCCCAGTAATTTCTTTTCCGGGTATCCATGAACTTGATGCTGGTGATGTACTTGATATTTTTGTAGCCATATTTAAACGGCGCGATCAACCGCAACGGATAACCATGGTCTTGGCTTAAAGACTTTCCGTTCATGCGCAGAACAAATAACACACGCGGACGCAACAGTTCTTCGATAGCAAAACTTTCGTAATAGGAATCGGCAGACTGAATATAAACAAATTTCGCGGCAGGATCTGGCTGAACCATTTCGACCAATTCAGAAAACTGAAAGCCTTGCCATTCCGCTTTTGCCGACCAGCATTCGACGCACTTAAGACGAGAAACCTGCAAAATCATTTTCATCCCAAACAAATCTTCATAGCTGAACCCAATGGGGTTCTTCACCATACCGCCAACAGCCAAGCCCCAAGTCTCCATATCAACCCCCATAAACGGATTTGCGCTACGAATATGAAAATCGGGAAGATCGCGATTTTGTATGTACTGTTTTGGTATATTTTTATCGTTGCGCCAATCGTCTTTCGCAAAAACACGACCGGGCAAAAGAGTGGAGAGACCCATAAAGGAGAGAAGCTTTAGGAAATCCCGCCGAATAAATTGAAAAGCTGCACTTTTCTTATTTTTTGCTTCCGTTGGTTTTCCCATGGCCTTTTTTACAGCATTATCGCAATCCTAAAACATCCTGCATATCGTAGATACCGTTGGACTGCTGAAGAATCCATTGCGCCGCACGGATGGAACCGCGGGCAAATGTTTGTCTGCTTTGCGCTCGGTGGAAAATTTCGAAGTTTTCTCCCATGCCACCAAACAGCACACGATGCTCACCAATTATATCTCCCGCGCGCACCGTATGAATGCCAATTTCTTTGGCGGTACGTTCGGTGATACCTTGCCTTCCATAAACTCCCACTTCATTGAGGTCGCGACCTAACGAATCGGCAATAATTTCAGAGATGCGAACCGCCGTGCCGCTAGGAGCATCTTTCTTAAACTTATGGTGGGCCTCAACAATTTCCACATCATAATCATCACCCAACACACGCGCCGCATCGGCTACCAGTTTAAACAAAACATTAACGCCAATGCTCATATTAGGCGCGACAACCAAAGGTATTTTTTTTGCAAGCTCTGCAATTTCTGTTTTCTGCTCGGAGGAGAATCCTGTCGTGCCCACCACTACTGATTTTCCATTATCCGCCGCGGTACGCAAAGTAATCATGCTCGACTCTGGTGTCGTGAAATCTATCACCGCATCACAACCGTCCAATGCCTTAGCCAAATCACCCGAAACAACAACACCCTTTTTGCCGAGGCCTGACACTTCTCCGGCATCCTGACCTATTAAATTGCTTCCCGCGCGTTCGGTTCCGCCGCCCAGTTCAACACCGTCGGTATCTTCAATGCACTCGGCAATGGTCTTGCCCATACGACCTGCAATTCCTATAACTAAAATTTTTGTCAAAACACCTGCTCCTGTTAACAATTAAATGAAGTCGAATATCTGCGTTATGCCAGTGAGTATTCTTTAAGAACGGATTTCAGCTTATTAAGAGTCTCGTCAGACGGTGGACAAAGCGGCAAACGGAACTCGTTACCAATGCGGCCCATAATGGCAAGCGCAGCTTTAACCGGAATAGGATTCGTCTCGACAAACATAACGTCGTTGAGTTTCAACAACTCGTAATGCAAAGACTGCGCGGTTTTAATATCCCCTTCACTAGCGGCTTTATAAAGCCGAGCAAGTTTATCGGGAACGATATTCGCGGTAACAGAGATAAAACCTTTGCCGCCCAAAGCCAGAATCGGCCAGTTGAGCGAATCTTCTCCAGAAATGACTGAGAAGTCCGAGTCGCAAGCTTGAATGATTTCACTGATCTGCACCAGATCGCCCGAAGCTTCTTTGATGCCCACAATATTTTCAATTTTCGCAAGTTGTGCCACCGTTGCCGGTAACATATTGATCGCCGTTCGACTCGGCACATTGTAAAGAACGATGGGCAGTTTGGTTTCTTTTGCGACAGCGGTGAAATGATGATAAAGACCTTCCTGTGTCGGCTTGTTGTAATAAGGCGTGATGAGTAACGCCCCATTGGCACCGAGCTTTTCTGCACTTTGTGTCAGCTCGATAGCTTCGTGTGTGGCGTTCGACCCGGTACCTGCAAGTACAGGCACTCGGCCTTTACAGGTTTCTACTGAGATACCAATAACCTCTTCGTGTTCCGCACGAAGCAATGTTGCCGATTCTCCAGTGGTGCCACAGGGAACAATGCCGTTGGTCCCATTCTCAATGTGAAACTCAATCAGCCCTTTCAGGGCCGCCGCATCCACCTTGCCATTTTTGAACGGAGTGACTATCGCAACATAAGATCCTTCAAACATAATTTTTCCTGGAATGATTAATATTCTTTAAGAGTGCCTTCAAACGCAATTCGAGTGAGGCCTTCGAGATAGACATCTGTAACCTCCGCGCCGTTCGAGGCATCAAAATA
>DUZG01000063.1 GCA_013349585.1 Nitrospinota bacterium
CAAAGGAAGAATTCGAGTGCTTGGAAAAATTTCTCCCCAAAAACGACCTCATACTGGAAGCAGGATGTGGACTCGGCCCGAAACTCATTCACTTTGATAAAAAAAAATATCAAATATTGGGAATCGACTATATCCTTTCCGCTCTCGAACAGGTCAAAAAATACGATTCCAATCTAGTTATCGCTCAGTCTGACGTGCATGCATTGCCTTTCCCTGAATCGACTTTCGGTGCGTATCTTTCTTATGGTGTAGTCGAACATTTTCCGCAAGGGCCACAAGACGCCATTGTTGAAGCTCATCGAGTTTTAAAACCCGGCGGGCTGATTTTTATGATGGTTCCAGCAAGCAACCCGTTAACACAATTTGTCTATGACGATCAGAACTTTCTACATAAATTACGAAGGAATGGTCTGGTAAGAAAGCTCATGGGCAAACCGCCTCTTCAACCGCCGGAAGAACACCTCACCTATTTCAAATTACACGGGCGGGATGAGATGCGCATCATCCTCCAGACATCCAATTTCAAAATAATTCACGAACAGCCGATGAGCCACAGCTTCAATTTATATCTGGGGTGCGAATGCTTCCACAAAGATACCAATGGCAGAACAAACCGTCTCGCAGAAGGATTGGCAGCGGTACTGCGAAAGTTTTTCCCCTGGTCCTCATGCAATTATCTTTTGTTTATAGGTGAAAAACAATAAGAGGTTTTGCTAGCGACTCTTTCTCGAACGCATTAATAGAAGCTTTAACTTTAATGACAAGGAATCATCTGCTGTAGCAGAACCTGTGAGGTGGCGGAATGCGGAACGCAACAACCCTAAAAGGAAAGTCATCTTATAAAGAGATCGTAAAATCCCATACCAAATGAAGGAATAATATTTGGAATAAAAATATAGGTTACTTCGATAAGCTTCCATCATTACCTTTTTTCGATGGCAGTCTTGATGCGTGCTTTGACCGTGTAAATGTTGTACCGAGGTTTCCGGATAAAAACAGATTTTCTTCCCACCTTTTCTGGCTCTCCGGCAAAGATCATCTTCTTCGTTATACAAAAAATAATTTTCATCCATCAAACCGATAGACTCGATCAGGTCTCGACTAACAACAAAACAACAACCGGAAATCACTTTTGCTTCCTTTGCTATCATGGAGCCCATTTTTTTTAACTCGCTGGCAGGGTCGTAGAGTCCCATGATTTTCAATGCCGCATCCTGTGGAGTGTCTTCCCACAAGCGGACGGGGCAAGGCTGGTTGTTCTCGTCAACGATACCCGTGCCAAGAATAGAAAATTCTGGATTCGCCTCCATGAAATCGGTAACTTTTTTAAAACTATTCTCAGTTAAAAGCGTATCGGGATTCAGCAATGCTACTCTCCGACCTTTTGATGCAACAATTCCCTGATTGTTAGCAGCGGAAAAACCACGATTATCTTCATTAACAATCAACTCTACTTCAGGGAAAAGTTCGATCACGGCTTCGACCGTCCCATCTTCGGAAGCATTATCAACAAGGATTACTTCATAAGAAACTTCCTGAGTATATTTTTTAATTGAACCCAGACAACGCAATAGAATTTCACGTGTATTAAAACTGACAATCACCAGAGTGATATCTAGTTCAGCAGGTTGTGAAAATTTGAAAACAGGAGAGATCATTTTATCTGGTTTAACTGTTGAATGGGGAAGTGAGACCCCCCTTTGAAGAGCTGCGAGGAAGCTATAGTAAAAAGCTTAAATAACACCTGACGCTCTACGGGCACCGACCTTTTACCTTTGGCTGTTTGGCCGCTAGCCCATGATGAATTTTTTATCGGGCAAAAAATTTCCGCTCGTATCGTAATACTCTTTCAGGTTATGCCAGCTTAAATGGATATCGCAATCCTCACAGATGGCAACGTCAAAACGTTTCCGACTCACCATTTGTTCGCGATATTTTTTTAGCTGAGGCCCATTCCAGACTTCGGTGATAGAATTTGATTTCAGATCGCCGACAACGGTGCGAGAAAACATGTCAGCACAACAAAGCACCACATTGCCATCCCAATAGACAACCATCCATTTCCATAATTGCGTGCAGGGAGCAACGTTGGTCTGATTGAATCGTTTGTGCGTGTAACGCGTTTTATTATTGGTGGAGATTTCGTATTCTTTGACAAAAGATTCTTTATCTAGTTTTCCAGCCCAGTTGGAAATAATATTGTCATCGATGGAGTTCAATACCACCGAGCAATCGTGAGAGGAAATTATTTTAAATAACTCCTGCTCCATAGTTTCTTCCACCGTTTTCAGAGTCTTGATGCGAATATTGACCGGAACGGGTCGTGCTGCTTTTTTATTTTCTTCGAGAAAATTTACTATATTGTCGCGCACGACATCGAAACTCATTTTTTTTACATCTTCAAAGGTCTGCTTGTCGAGTTCATCGAGACTGATGTCTAGCCCGACCCCATGCTCAAGAAGTGTAGGAACAATATTATCGTTGAGGAAAAATCCATTAGTGAGAACCTCGACCTTATGAATTTTGGGATAGCGTTGCAGATATTCGATACGCTCCTTCATAAACTTATCCATCAATGGCTCGCCAAACGTTCCAAACGTCAGTACACCACCACGGGTTCCAAAATCGTCAATGATCTTGCGATACACATCCATATCCATCGCACCCACATTAGTGAGGTCTGGATTCGGACACCAAACGCATTTCGCGTTGCATCGATTGGTGATGTCGATCAATAACGCACCGGGCCATTCTTCAAGAGTTTTTGCCAGGGGACGCACAGATCCATCGAATAAAGGCGAGTCATAAACCTTGCGACGGAAATAATCCATAGCAGGGAAAAAGGGAATCTTCTTTATCCACTTTTTTACTGGATTTTCGTTCGCAGGGTTCGGGTTATTTTGTTGGGTAGCAGAGACAGCGAGAGCGTCAATTTTACTCAATTCTGCTGCTTTTTCTGTTTTTTCTATCGTGGAGGTTTCGTTCATTGAAAGACCTTAAAGTTTTCTGTCTTAACGGATATTTTAACCGATTTCTTTATATCGAAGGGGTTTTCATACGTATATTCTTATAAACTTCGATCATGCTGTCAGCAGCCCGGTCCCATGAAAATTTCTGTTGAACCGCAGATTTTGCGGCTTTTGCCATCATTTCTGAGGGTTTTGGGTTTTCCAGGGCTCTATTGATGGCCCCAGCCAAGGCATCCGAATTATTTACGGGCACCAGCGTTCCAGTCACTCCATCTTCGATATTTTCCGGAACAGCACCTCCACGCGCGGCGATTATCGGCAGCCCCGTCGCCATTGCTTCTACCACCGACAAACCAAAACTTTCGACTCGGGAAGGAAAAATTCCGATGCTACTTTTAGCTGCCAGGGTTTGAATTTCCCGATTGTTTAGCCATCCGGTAAATTCTACACGATCTGCCAAGCCAAGATCAGCCTCGAGAGTTTTATACTCTTGCAATCGATTGCCTTCGCCAACCAGAGTCAATTTCACGTCCGCAAATTTTTTAGCAACCATATTTAAGGCAACTAAAAGTTCCGGCAGACCTTTTTCCTCTTCCACTCGGCCCCAAAATAAAAGCTGTGCAGGCATAACTTGGTTTCGCTCCACCTCAAACCAAGAACTTTCTATTCCAGGTGGAATCACTTCCACATGGTTTGCGCAGGCATTGCCCAGCCCTTTAATAATGAGTTCGCGGGAAAATTGACTGAACGCCACAATGTGGTCTGCTTCAACCATCGCTTGCCGCAAAAGATAAGTATTGATGCTTTTTAGAAATCGAATCGGATGAGCCATACCCCGCAGCATTCCGGTAGCAGGGATGTTTGGCGCATGTGAAGTGAACACATAAGCAGCCTTTATTCTCGCCGCAATATTTCCCACGCCACAAGCTTCTTCCGCGTTGCCGTGAATGACATCAAATTTTTCTTTCGCCGCTAACGGAGCCAGCACTTTCGAATAAGATAATATATTTAAATTGACCGTATCGAAGTCGTGATGCTGTGCCCAATGGACTTTATAAGGAACCTCCACCTCAAAATGTTCGTCAGGATATTTTGAATACAAAGCATGCACTTCGTGACCCTTAGCAGAAAGCGCGCAGGCCAGATGGTGCACCGCAAGCTGACCGCCGCCCTTAAACTGGGACCAAGGCGAAGAATTAATTGTTAAACATATCTTCATTAGGGCAATTTCATGTCGCGTCGCAATTGCACGCCCATGAACGCTACAATAGTAGGGATTAAAGCAACAAAATAATAAACTACTACGGTGACTCAAAACTCGCCAGGATCAGCACTCTAAATTAACAAACCCTCCTGAATTTCTGCATTAGGTCGATGGCGGATATTACCCTTCCACTCTGGGCATTAAGAGTATAGATTACCGCGTTCCATTCATCATGACGAAGGAAAAACTTTTATACAGGGTCGGGTATTACTTTATTTGCGACCCTCGCTAGAGAGTGCCGAAGAGAAGACTCGAACTTCCACACCCTTACGGGCACATGAACCTGAATCATGCGCGTCTACCAATTCCGCCACTTCGGCAATATCTAACTAAAGAAGAACCCTATTATAATAGGGCTTTAAAATATTTCTATCACAATAAACTGAACAATCCAAAATCCAGCCTACTTTTCCAAATGATACACACGCTATATCAACAGAAAACTAACCAGAAAATTGAAGGTTTAGCTCTTTCCAAGGTTATTATATATAATTAGGGAACATTTTTGGCCTTCCCTATGGTTTTGCAGTTTCCTCTTCTTTTAAGGTGCAATGGGTTTCCTCTCGGCAAGAATACAAAAACAACTGGCCTGCGTCCTATTGTTGGTTTTATCCAGCACCGGGATATACTTCAATTCGCTAAAAGGTTCTTTTCAGTTCGATGATGTTCCTTTGATCAGCAACCAGTGGATTGAAGACCTGGAATCATTCAACCAATCTGTAAAATTTTCCTCTTTTGAAAATCGACCCGTTCTCCTTTGGACCTATGCACTGAACAACTCTCTAGGTAAAAATAAGGAATTCGGATTTCACCTGCTTAACCTCATGCTCCATATTGGAGTCACTCTTCTAATATTTTTTTCAGTTTTAAAAACTTCTTCTTTTCACAGAAGTTTTAATGATACACACAATAAAAATCCCGGAACAGGGAATCTGAATAGCATCTGGATATTCCCACTAATAACCGCTCTAATATTTTCTCTACACCCTTTGAACACAGATTCTATATCTTATATTTCTTCTCGCTCATCGGTTCTGGCGACATTTTTTTATCTATTCTCTTTATACCTTTTCCTAAATTTATTTAGCCCTAATAAAAAAAGGATCCCCTTAGCAAATAGCCTGATCTTAATCCCACTAGTTGCTACAACAATGTATCTAAGCTTTGCATCCAAACTGATTGCTGTAACCTTGCCGTTATTAATGAGCTTCTGGTATTTTGCTTTTATTTATTCCAGAAAAAATATGGAAGCATTATGGAAAAGGAACTGGGCCTATCTACTGCTCATTTTATTTTCTATCGCAGCATTGTTTTTATTAGGAGAATCCTGGCTTTACAATGCAAAAGATCAGGGATCGGAGCTGTATGGCCAACTGCCCTACTTTCTTGTTCAAATAAAGGTAATTGTTTTTTATTATTTAAGGTTGTTCTTTTTCCCATTCAACTTAAGTGTGGACAGCAGCATGCCCTTCACCGCCACCAATGAAGACGCCTTCATTATCTTTGCAATACTAATCATATCTGGAATAGTAGTTGCTGCTATTAAGTCACGAAACATATGGTTGCTGGTAGGAACAGCATGGTTTTTTATTACACTCGCACCAACCTCAAGCTTTATACCGTTAAACGATCTAGCGGTGGAGCATCGCACCTACCTCCCTATGACGTTAGGAGTATCTATGGCAGTAGGCTGGGGAATATCCCGTCTTCCCTCAATGTGGAGGTTTGGGTTTTTATCACTAATAATAATCGCTTTCAGTTTGGCAACCATTACAAGAAATAGTGATTGGGTTAGCGAAATAAGCTTGTGGGAAGACGTCGCAAGAAAAAATCCATCGTCGTCCCGAGCACATAATAACCTTGGAAAAGCTTATTTCGAAAAAGGCGACCTTACGCGTGCGAGCTATCATTTTGAAAAGAGCATTGCGAATATTTCCAAGTTCATCGAAGACAAATTTAACCTGAAAAATGCAGAAGAGTTTCTTTCTAGAAAAAAGGGTTCGGCAAACTCAGACGACTCCAATCTGCGAATTACAGCCGAGCTCGTTGAACCTCACTATAACCTTGCCAGCATTTATTTAGATCAAGGAAAACTAATTCTCGCGGAAAAGGAATATCTGAAAACACTTTCAATCAGGCCGCACCACTCTTCCGCAAAAATAGGACTGGGCTCTGTATACAACAGAAAAGGTCTTTATGAAAAAGCCAAAAATTTCTACCGACAAGCAATCAAAGATAAACAATCGCAGAGCGGTATCGACTTCTTTCCTCTTGCCCATCTAAATCTTGGAGAAGTCTATGGCAAAACAGGAAAAATTTCTCTTGCCATTAAAGAATGGGAACAAGCCATCAAACAAGACCCTTCCTTACTGCCAGCACATTTCAATCTGGGAACGGCTTTTATGATGCAAGGAAAGTTTGATCTAGCAAAAAAATATTTACTAAAATGCTTAGAGATGAACAATAAGCATGAACCCACTTTATTTAATATTGCGCTCGTCAAACAAAAACAAATGGATTGGCAAGACTCCATTAAGCGGTTCAATAATTATATGGCCGTCACAGGACCGAGGGCTTCGGCACTTACCCAGATCGGATTCAATTACCTAAGCCTAAAAGAATGGACGAATGCCCAATCCTTTTTCGAGAAGTCATTAAGTATACTTCCAACAGACATGAATACTTTGATCCTTTTAGGCGATACATTTTTGGCTCAAGGCCATGTCAGGAGAGCTGAAGAGAAATATCGCGTAGCTTTAAATCTAAACAAAGATTCCGAGCTGGAAAAAATATTAAACAATAAAATAAAAAATATTTCCAAATGACTTCTCACCCGCAAAATTTTGACTCGGTAACGCCCCAGGTCAAGGCAATTTTCTTTCTTTGCTGCATGGGGTTACTAGCCTTTTATGGCACCCTGCATTCTTCATTTCATTATGATGACGCACATGCAATTGTAGAAAATCCGCATATAAAAGATCTGAAACAATTCCAGGAAAAGGTGGGCATCCAGAATGTTTTTAATAGGTCTGCACTATTACTTTCTTTTGCGGTCAACCAGCACCTGGGAGGAATGGAAGTTTTTGGTTATCATCTCCTCAACATTCTAATCCATATCCTTAGCGCAATTCTTTGGTTTTTTCTTGTTAAAGAGTTTCTAGGCATCGAGGCATTTACAAATCGATCCCAGCTTAAAACCTTACCAATAGTCTGCTCGATCATTCATTTGGTAAATCCTTTGAATGTTCAGGCGGCAACTTATATATCCAGTCGATCATCATTATTGGCCACCTTTTTTTATTTACTGGCCTTCTATATTTTTCTAAAAATCATAAAACCAACAAAAAAAGAATTTTCCAAGCTCCGAATTCCTATTTTAGTTTCCAGCCTCTTAATAGTTTTATTTCTGGGAATTGCCTCAAAAGAAATTGTAGCCTCCTTCCCATTGGTCGCAATCGTTTATCTATGGTTGGCAACGCCTACTGAAAAAAGAAAAGACTTAATTCCTAAATTTATATCCATATTATTTTTATTACTGATTTTTCTGGGCTATAGATATTTTCAACAGGGAAGCCTTTTCTCACTTAAGGCTGATCCTTCTTCAGGGAGCACCCATCACCTGCTCTATTTATTGAGCCAAATCAAAGTGATCGTGGGTTATTACCTGCTAAAATTGCTAGTTCCGTTCAATTTAAACTTTGAACCAGATATAGTTCTTTATAGTAATTGGTTCCATTGGGGTTGGATTATTTCTCTGACAATCCTCCTCATAGCAGGGGTCGCAATTTTTAAGCAACAGTCAAACCTTATAAAGTTTGGCTCCTTATGGTTTCTCATCACCGTTCTTCCCACATCCAGTTTTATTCCTTTAAAACAATTGGCCACGGAACATCGGACCTATTTGCCGGGCTTGGGTTTCAGCCTGGTTTTAGGGTGGATGTTTTTGAATATCAGAAACTGCCAAATAACGACCAAAATACTTTTTCTATTTTTTGTTCTATTAGCATCTACGTTAACCCTAAACCGATCCCTTGACTTTAGGTCTGAAGTTTCTCTTTGGGAAGATACATCACGAAAATCACCCCAAAAAGCTTTGGTTCATAATAATCTGGCCACCGCTTATATGGCAGCCGACCAGTTGCAACAAGCAAAAACAGCACTTGTAGCGGCTTTGGCCATTAATCCTTTACAAATCGACTCTCATGTTAATTTGGGTCATATTGCGGGGCGAGAGAAAAACTGGGAACAAGCTATCGAGAAATTTGATTTAGGGATAAGTCTCG
>DUZG01000064.1 GCA_013349585.1 Nitrospinota bacterium
AAACGGGCTGAAAAAAGCTTAAAACATCCAAGACCAGCATCCTGCTCCGGTGAAATATGCAGGTCAAAACGAACAAAGACTCAAAATACCTCTCAAACTATCATTTTTAGAGGTGCCCTATAGGAATAATTGAAATTTGATGAAGCCTTTGCAAATAGAGGCAATTTCAACCCCATGCTGGCGGAATGACTGGTGTAATCAAATATGGGGTTTTTAGTATCTTCCAAAGTAAAAGCATAACCCACACAGAGAAAAGCTTTATTTTTAATAAAAAAACCAAAACTGGCTAATATCTATAGAGCTGGTAATTGCATCTCTATTATTACTAACATTGATTGGGAATTTCACTTTTTCGACTGCATGCCATCAATTCCGGGAGTGGTGCCAAAAATAAGGAGAGGCCATAAAAACCGGTATTAACCTTTCTGGCAGAGAATTTGAGCAGCCCAATTTGGTTGAAAAAATTCGTGCGGTTATAGAATCTGAAAAAGTTGACCCTAAATATATAGAAATCGAAGTCACAGAAACTGCGGTGATGACCAATATACAATCGGCTATTGATGTACTAGAACAGTTCAGGAAATTGGGAATTCAATTTTCTATTGATGATTTTGGTGCTGGATAGACATCGCTGTGCTATATGAAAAAGCTTCACATTGATACTTTAAAAATTGACCAATCATTTATTCGTGATTGCACAGATAAAAGTAATGCGGCTATTATTCAAGGGATTATTACCATTTCAAAAAAAATGGGATTTAAAACCATTGCAGAAGGTGTGGAAACTCACGAACAGCACGATTTCTTAAAAGGTCTGGAGTGCGACCCGTTTCAAGGTTATCTCTGTAGTAAAGCGTTTCCTTCCGACGAAATCGCTAGATTAATTTGGCCCAAAGATCAGGAAGATTCCGGGGAGTCTGTTTCGATCGTACGTTGATACTCCTGCAAAACGGCATCCTGTGTTTGTTGATCGGCTGCGTTATAAATACGGATGGTTTCAAAATGTTGGCCTTGCTGAACTCGTAATAGTTTTAGCCGCATCAGTTCAAGGATGGCCAGAAAGGTTACGACAATTTCTTGTTTGCTATTTAGAACTGTAAAAAATGATTCGAAAGTAACGCTATCCGATAAATTTAAAATATCCATAATATGTTGTATTCGGTCTGTGACCGACATTTCAGTGATTTCAATTTCGTAGTCTTTATCAAAAGTTTTCGTATCTAAAATGCTCTGATACGCCTTGAGAAGATCGAATACGGTGGCATCCACCAGCTCGCGATTTTCTGAGCTTTCCTCTATTTCAAGTACACCGCCTCTGGAAAAAACCTGCTGCCGGTCGTGTTCTTTCATTCGCAGTTCAAATGCAGCATCACGATAACGTTGATATTCACGCAGACGACGCATCAGTTCTGCGCGTGGGTCCTCACCTCCTCCAAAATCAGTTTCCTCATCAGTTTCTTGGGCCGGCAATAATATTTTCGACTTGATTCGGGTCAACTCTGCGGCCATAACCAGATACTCCCCCACCAGTTCCAAATTCATCTCCTGCATCATTTCCAGATATCGTAAATACTGTCTAGTGATTTCTGTAATTGAGATATCATAGATATCCATTTTCTGCTCTTTTAGCAGATGTAATAAAAGGTCCAAAGGGCCTTCAAAGATTTCGAGCTTGCATTGATAAGTCATTTAAATAAACCGAAAGGTAATAAATTTCGTTGCATTATAAAAGGGTTCGTTTTTAAAAACACATAAATTTCAAAGAAGATACTGATCTTCCCTCCCCATTTTTGGGGCTAGATTAGATATCGCCCCATTTAGATTGCAGCAACGACAAAACTACCAGCGGCGCGGTTTCTGCACGCAATATTCTTGGGCCTAATCCTACTGTCTGAAAACCATGACTACGGGCCGTCTCTACTTCTTCAATAGTAAAACCTCCTTCCGGACCGATCAACACACTCACTGACGATGGAGTTTTTTCTGGATTAATATCTTTCAAGCCATTCTCACTTTCCAGCTCCCAAAACATCAGTTTCAAATCAGTCCCACTTCTCTGTTGGCAAAAAACATCTAGTTTGACTATTTTTCCTGAAACGTTAGGGATAGAACTACGGCCGCATTGTTTACAACTTTCTTCCGCAATTTTTTGCCAGCGGGCAATCTTTTTATCACCATCACTTTTCACCACCGTGCGTTCCGTCATTAATGGTGTGATCGTTTCGACACCCAGTTCGACAGACTTTCGCAAAATAACATCAAACTTGTTTCCCTTTATTAAAGATTGACCGAGGTGAATTTTTAAAGGTGATTCCGTATTCACTTGTTCCGACGATATGATTTCACCTTTTACCAGCTTGGCTTTAACATCTGCAAGCTGTACTACATAGAGAGAACTTTTCCCATCCAACACCTGAATCTTGTCTCCCGCCTGCAACCTAAGAACAGTACTGATATGGCTGGCATCGGTACCTGTAAGAACAACCGAATCTCCTGAGATATTTTCATTACCTACAAAAAAGCGATGCATTTTATAGTACCGCTAAATCGATTCGAAACAAGTCTTCCAGCGAATGTAATTCATAATCAGGATTAATACCTGCAGGTAGATTTTTACCGCCTCTGTTCAGCCATGCACTCTTCATCCCGACACCCTGCGCCCCTTCGACATCCATGGAAATATTATCTCCAACAAAAAGAATTTCTGCCGGATTCATATCCAAGTGGGTCATGGCCAGTTCAAATATCGAGGGATGCGGTTTCCGATAGGGTGTATCTGAAGAATATATAGCGAATTCGAAGAAAGGTTTTAGCCCTGTTGCTTGCATTTCCTTTTCTTTCATAAATACCGGATTGGTGGTATTGGAAATAATCCCCATTCGCGCACCCATATTCTTAAAAGATCTCAATACAGACACAACTTCTGGATAAACTTTTCTTTCCGAATAAACTTCCAGGTAATAAACCTCTAAAAGTTTATTCAAAGTGATATCCGCGTTTAATGGAATTCCAAAATGGTTTATCAGGTTTTTCAGGGCCACTTCAAAACGGGCTTCTTGATTGGTGGTAAGCGAACTTTCGATCATAGGACGGAAAATCTTTCTAAATTTATCAAGGAACTCCTCGAAACCGGGAAGAGATATATTTTTTTGGCCTAAAAATGAAAACATTTTTTGTAGTGGCTTACGATCATCTTCTTTGCCGAGATCCACCAATGTATAAGCCCAGTCAAAGCCAATCGCTTTAAAAGGAAAATTCATTTGTTACCTGTTGTTGTTGTCAAAATAGAGGTAGGGTTTGGGGGAGGCATGGAACGGATAAAAAAACAATAAGCATATATAAATCAAACGGAAAACTCCCTAAAGGCCCAACGATCTTTTCGCTGGTTTTTATCACAATAAAAAAACAAATGGAATGATTTTGAATCTTGCCTTGACCTATTAACTGGCACACTCAATAATATTAACATAATCAGCTAATAAGAAAAAACGAAAGCCCATGATGCCCGACAATGTAAAATCAATTCCGAAAAGCGTTCGTTCCAATCAGGAACTGATTCAAGAAGCACTGGACTTAGGTTGTACGAATGCTAAAGTTGTTTTGACCCATACTATTTCTATGGCCCATTGGGTTAATCTTCATTGCCAGTTTGGTTGTTCGCAATATGGCAAACTACTTACCTGCCCACCTTGCACACCCGACACTGATGAAATGGCCGAAATTCTGACCGAATACGAAAAGGCTCTTCTCATCAATGTAAATTCCAATACAAATGTTCAGGAAATTGTTGTTCGACTGGAAAATAGCTTCAAGCAAAAGGGATATTTAAAAGCCTTTGCTTTGGGCGCACAGCCTTGCAACTTGTGCGATCCCTGCACCGTTTCAACTTTTTGCCAACATCCCGAAAAAGCTCGACCTACGCTACAAGCCTGCGGAATCGATGTAAAAACTACCGTAGATCAAAATGGCTGGACCGACGTCGCAGACCATAAACCCTGTTCTGAATCTCATACCATCGGGATGATACTACTCAGCTGAAGCAAAATTTTTCCGAAATAAATTTAGCTCAATTCCCACCCCCAAACTCAAAACTCACTAAACCTACAGGTTTTAACCGCCATAAACTATTGTTTCTAATATTTTTAAGCACTTATTTGCAATCAATGGGAATATGGTTACAATCATAATACACCAATTAAATTTGAGAGGACTCAAGGTATGGAATCTATTGAATAGCAGATGACGACTCCCATAATAAGCATTTATTCTGAAGCCACTGCACAGGAAGCAGCCCAACTCATGAAAGAAAAAAGAATAGGCTCTCTTCTGATAAAAAGATATGAAGGTTATGTCGGGATCGTCTCAGAAAGGGATCTGGTCTACAAAGAAGTGGATGAAGGCTTGGACCCCAAAATCAATCATCTGGCCATAACTGAAAACGGGGATATTGTAGGAATTTTATCGATCAAAGATTTGATTGATACTAAAGAAAAACAATCTACCTAAAGATCTTCATTATCCTTTTTTGGCCAAGACTGAGTTACGTTCTTCCCAACCAATTCATTCAATTCCTGAAGATCGTCCCTGTTAATCCCTAGGAAATAAAGAATTAGTTTAAGGTCATGCGTGTTGATGCTGGCCTGCGCCTGTCGTTGAACTATGGGTTTAGCATTAAAAGCAATGCCCAACCCTGCTCTTGCCAACATTTTAATATCGTTGGCACCATCACCTACCGCGACAACCTGCCGAAGTGAAAAACCTTCTCTTTCAGCCAAAGAAGCTAGCGCATTTTCTTTTCCTTGCGCATCAATGATTTCTCCCCGTAATTCTCCTGTAACGACGCCATTTTCAATCTTAAGCTGATTGGCGATACCATAATCCAATCCATAACGGCTGCATAGTTTTTCGATAAAATAGTCGAACCCGCCACTGACTAAAGCTATTTTATACCCCAAATGCTTCAAAATTCTCACCAGGTTTTCAGCGCCGGAAGTGAGCGGAAGATTATCGGCAAGCTTTTCCAGAGCTTTTTCAGGGAGTCCCTTTAAAAAACCTACTCGCTCACGGAGTGCTGTTTTAAAATCCATTTCGCCGTTCATGGCTTTGCGGGTAATCTCGGCCATTTTTTCTCCTTTACCTGCAAGCTTGCCCAACTCATCAATCACCTCGCATTGCAAAAAAGTCATATCAGCATCAAAAACAATCAATCTTTTGTTGCGGCGGAAAAAGGTTTCTTCCTGCACGGCGATATCGACTCTATAGTTTTCCTTGAAACGCACCAATGCATTCAAAACGTCTTCTGTTGAATAAACTTTACGCGTTCCAATTACAAATTCAAGCACATGAATATCCCCCGAATCCAGCTGTTCAATTCTCTGGATATTGATATCAAGGTCGGCAAAAGTTTGGGTGATTTCCAAAAAAGCCGTTGAGGGAAAAGACTCACAAAGCAGGGTAACAACGGACCGGTGGGAATAAGGAGACTCAGGCTGTGACTCTGACTTCCAAGGGTAGATCGCAACCTTTAGCCCTTTCTGCTCAGCATAACCCGCCAAAGCTTCCTTTAAGGGTGGGATCAAATTCTCATCGTCTTCATCAAGTAAAATGGAAAGGTTGAGCATTCCGTTAAAAACAAATTGCTTGATATCCACGACATTCCAGCCAACCTTGACAATAAACTCAAGAGTCTCCGACAAAATACCTGGTCTGTCGTGTGCAGAAATTTGGATATGTAAAGAAGATTGGGACATACCTTAACCTTGCGGCTTATACCGCCACCCTTCCCTTTTTTTGCAGGTCCAACCATCATTAATCTGAAAGGTGGAAAGGCTTTCCAACGTTTGAGAACTAAACAATGCAACCACCCCCTTACCTGCAATCGGATTATCTTTTAAATGCAAGCGTTTCAGTTTTCCAAGAAATTTTGCTTTTGCCAAAACCTCCAGCCCCTGATCGCTGATGCTATTTTTATTTAAATTTAAATATTGGATATTTTCAAGTAATGGGCAATTCACTAAATCTTGAATACCTTTGTCTCCCAATTGATTGTCATCCAGATCAAGCCAGCTAACTTCTTTCATTTTAGGTGACTCCCAGAGCAACCTGGCTTCTTCAGCGGTGAGGCCCTTGCCGCTCAGCATCAATTGATTACCTCGGAGGCGGCCTTCAAAAATCATATCAACGTTTTCAAATCTAGTTTCCTGAGACATACTGATCCCTCATATATTAATTCCCCGATATCGGGGCTGGGTGAAATCTATAACATGAATCATCGTTGATCGGCAACTCGTCATTCCTTTTTATCTTATTTAGGATCGTCAACGTATTTTCGGTTCTTTAAGGCTTTCGGCAGATAATCCTGCTGAACAATATTCCCTGGATAATCATGTGGGTATTTATAATCCACGCCATACCCATAGTCCGCCTTGGCATCTTGGTAATGCGTGTCCTTAAGATGGTCTGGAACCGGATAAGAACGACCTTTATTTTGAATATCATCCAATGCTGCGTCAATCGCGCAAATTGCCGCATTGCTCTTGGGGGCTTTCGCAACATAGATAACCGCCTGTGCCAGATGGATGCGCGCCTCTGGGAGACCCAACCTATCAATGGATTCTGCCGCTGCCAGAGATAATAATAGAGCTTGCGGATCAGCATTGCCAACGTCTTCTGCCGCAGTCACCAGCAAACGCCTTACTATAAACCTAGGATCTTCACCTCCCGCTATCATTTTTGCAAGCCAATAAATAGCTGCATCTGGATCAGAGCCTCTCAGGCTCTTTTGAAAAGCCGAGGCATGATCATAATGTTCCGTGCCTTTTTTATCATAGAGGGTGGAGGCTCGCTGAATGATTCCTTCAACGTGCTCCAACGAAACCTCCGATTCTTTTTTTGAAAAAACCACATCGTGCACGGCCTCAAGAACATTCAAAGCGCAGCGTGCATCGCCATTGGCATGACTGACTATCAACTCCCGTACATCCTCCTGCAGACTGATCGTGGAATCACCCAAACCATTTTCTTTATCGTTTAACGCACTTAAAACAATATTGCGGATCGACCCTCTATCCAAAGTTTCCAGACGAAATATCTGGCAACGCGATCGCAGTGCCGGTATCACTTCGAAGGAGGGATTTTCAGTAGTGCTGCCAATCAATCTTATTGTTCCGTTCTCGACGAAAGGCAATACCGCATCCTGTTGTGCCTTGTTAAATCGATGAATTTCATCCAAAAATAAAATGGTTTTACTTCCCTTTGTCTTCCATATCTGGGTAGCAGATTGAACAACCTTTCTGATATCTGCAACGCCCGCATTCACCGCACTGATTTCATGAAACACGCTTTCAGTTAACTTTGCAGCAATCCTTGCCAAGGTTGTTTTTCCTGAACCGGGAGGGCCCCAAAGTATAAACGAAAGACCAGACTCCGTTTCAACAAGCTCCCTTAAAGGCAGCCCTTTCCCTATCAAATGTTCCTGCCCAAAATACTTCTCCAGGCTATCCGGGCGCATTCGAGCGGCAAGTGGTTGCGGAGGAGAACTGTTCGGCAAACTCGTATATTCAGGAAATAATTCCATTTTCTCTTTTACTCAAAATTTTATAAAACCTAAGCACTGACTATGCCTTCTGCTTTGACTATCATCGACTCATTACCTCGATAGTTCATAGGTTTAAAGAGACCTCTGGTCCAAGGAACGGATACCTGATCTTAAAGGTAAAAAAATTGCGGCCGCTGTCAATATAACGGGCAAAGTATAACAAATCGGCACATCAATGCT
>DUZG01000065.1 GCA_013349585.1 Nitrospinota bacterium
CATTCCTCATTTTCATAATCAAACCTTGACCCATTACGAAAATCTCTCCGATGGGCTTGGGACGATTTTGCAGAAGCCTCAAATTGATCCTTTTTCTCCTGCATACAAATTACCTTTGCTTTCTTGCCTGACATTTCAATTTACCTTTATTAAATTAATTGTATTCCGAACTTTCATATAAGAGTATACCTCATAAGAGATGCCCTGTCAAGTACCAATTTTATATTATTTAAATTCCCCTTCCACCATCAGTTCAGTCAAACATGCCACCAAGTTCAATTCTTGGTCAGCCGCAAACGCAGATTTGTATTGATAATCTGCGAGTGTAATCACCGTCTGCGGAATCGAAGTCGGCTTGAGGTAATCATATAGAGTGTCGTAAATCTTTCGGTAAATCTTCTGCGGATCGTTGTCTACATTGAGCGCAACCCAAGCTCGCATATCCTTGAAGTGTTTAGCCTTCAATGCAACCATCAATTCTTTGAGATTAATATCGGCAATCTGCGAAAGAACGCCCGTGTCAATTGTGCCGCTTGTCGAATAACGCTGAAGCTCATTCAAGACCCGACGGAAATCGGGAAAGTGCTTCATAATCAATTCAGCCACGACCTTCTTGTCATAGGAAATTCCTTCCTTATCAAGAATGTCATTTACCCGAGACATAAACTGAGAAGCTAGTTTAGTCTTGTCGCCATTGACGATTTTGAAATCAACAACCGAGCATCGGGAATGAATC
This sequence comes from Nitrospinota bacterium, assembly GCA_013349585.1. Lineage (GTDB taxonomy): Bacteria > Nitrospinota > Nitrospinia > Nitrospinales > VA-1 > UBA8687. Next base: position 737 of record DUZG01000065.1, read on the forward strand.
GGCTCAATGATACGATTCTTATAATTGCAGGTGAATATAAATCCACAATTTCCTGAAAACTCTTCGATGAACCCGCGCATGGCTGGTTGGGTAGACTGCGGATTAAGATAATCCGCCTCATCTAGAATCACCATCTTTCGAGATTCGGTGAAACTAACAGTAGAGGCAAACTGCTTAATCTTGGTTCGCAGTACATCAATGCCCGACTCTTCTGACCCATTGACTACAATGTAATCAGCTTCGGTCATGTCACAAAGGGCTTTGGCTACAGTTGTCTTTCCGACACCTGGTCCTCCAGACAGTAAAAGATTCGGGATTTTGTCTTGTGTTGCAAACTCATTGAATGTGTCTCTCAGAGATTTCGGAAGAATACATTCATCAATCGTGTGAGGCCGATATTTTTCGACCCACAGAAAGTGCTCTTTCATTATATAATCCTATTGCGAAGCGGTATATTCAGACTCATTTTGTTCAACGGCCACAAAGTATTCAGCCTTTGTTCCATCAAAGTGGGAAATTCCCTTTGAAGAAATGCGTACATGATAGTCATCAGGAATCAGCTTCAAGTTATCGAACTTCAACACCATCTTGAACGTGTCACCAGAAGGGGTTTCTCCATCTAGCTTTACCTTGAAATTGTTCGATGTGCTATTCTTAACATCGGTCGCAGAAGCAATCAAATACTCCTCAGCCTCATCAGTCATGATAACGAGATTAGGCAGACCAAGAATGTTAGCAGCTTTCTTCAAACTTTCCAGACTCTTATGAGGCAAGTCAAATTCAATGTCGCCGTCGCACTCTAGTCGCTTTTCGGGAACAGTAACAATAGTGTTCGGGTCGGCATAGACATACCTGAGACGTGTTTCGCCCTCGACAATCTCGACTGCATGTTCACCAAAGTCAAGCTCGGGAGAATTAAACAGACTCAGCGTTCCAAGAAACTGGCTCAGATCATAGATGCAGAATGGCGTTTCAAAATGTTCCGGCACAGTTGCCAAACCCAACAAAGTCTTATTTGGGGAAATTGTTTTTAGACTATTCCCTGCCTTTACTTGAATGCCGTTGTTAATTGTCGCAAAGTTTTGCAACACAGCTAGAGTATCATTTGAAATTTTCATTACGAATTATCCTTGTTATGTGTCTTCTGGTAATCTAGAACGTCATCATGGGCTTCTTGAATTGTTTCGTGAAAACTTCCACCGACCGGTTCATCATCTTCGTCAAAGTATCTCACCATATATTTGCCGATTGTTGGAGAACCAAGAACAGTTTCCTCGTCAAACAAAATTTCAATTGTTGCCTTACACTTCATTGCTAATTATTCCTTTGTGTCAGTTATGGCGCATTCACTAAAATGCATCAGTAGTATAGTATAGTGGATTGCTTTGAGTAAGTCAAGTCTATTATGACCTTTTTTCTTACCAAATCGAGAAAGGTACTTCATTGCATTGGCTTGGCAAAAGGGTGCGGCAATGTCAATTGAGTGAAGCAAATCTTGAATCTGAAATTGATTCTTTCCAACATAATGTTCGCCATATGTGGATTCGATATACTCCTCAATTTCATTGAGGGCCTCTCGTTCGTTGTATTTCATTTTTTGGGCGTGACCTTCTTTTTAGTTTTTGACTTTTTTTCTTCCCTGCGCTTCACGGCAGCCTCGCGCCTTCGCGCAGCCCTATCTTGTAGGGTGGCTGGATCTGTTCCTTCCCCCGGAACGCCCATCAAAGGCGGCGGTGGAGCGAGAACAGGAGTGGGCGGCTGTATTTGCTGCCCGGGGAATACGGCTCCAGCCTTTGCAGGAGCAGCACTCATCATTCCTCCGTGTGTCGCACCAGGAACCTGTGCAATTGCAGGAATGTTTCCGTTGAAGTTATACGACCCCATATGCCCCATCTGCATCCACGGGCACATAAAAATCTTGAGGTCAATGTTTCGCGACCACTGACAGAACATGTAATCTTCTGAAAGATAACGATTATGGACAGGCTCAATTAGCGTGTCGAAATACGCCATAATCTTTCGGGTGCCGTCGAAATGCTCTGAACGATTATGGTCGGGGGTATACTGAAGCTCGGGATATTCCTTATCCCACTTTTCAAATGCCCGGCGCTGAATCATCATGAATCCAGTTCCGCCTTCTAGAACCTCGATGGGTTCGCCAATTGGAATTTGGTTTGAGCCGCCGACAGGATTGAAAACAAAATCGCCAACAAGCTGTTCCAAGAATGCAGGATCGTTATCTGCCAGCCCAGCCTTTACTGCTGCAACAATTCGTTCCCAGGCAATGCACTTCTTGGGATAAGGACCGCATACAATATCGCGATCTGAGTCTGGATCTGCGATTGCAGCCAGGGCAAATACGTCATTAGGATTGAAGTGAATATCACTGTCAATGAACATGAGATGGGTGTAATCACTTCTCAAAAATTCATCGACCAAATAATTACGTGCGCGGGTAATCAAACTTTCGTTGAACAGATAAAAGAACTTCATGTCCACTTGATACTTGACAGCCATGGCCGACAGGTCAACACATGCCTTTGTATATAACCCAGAACATTGCCCGCCATACATCGGGGTCGCAACAAAGATTTTGCGTTTCCGCAATTCCTCAATAGGCATTTCCATTTTCACTTCACGATCTCCTTAAACAAAAAAATAATAACGATAACAACATACTATATAGTCTTGAGTAGCCTATTTTTAATTAACTCAAGCACATTAACTTAAAATGGTAGGTCCTCGATGTCATCATCCTCCAGCAAGGACTTCTCAAATACAATTTCAAAAGTCGTAATGCTGTTCATTCGGAAAGATCGCCAATCGGCCTTTTCCATATCATATACGGCAACTACTTGGGGCGACTCGGCATCTGACGGCGCAGCGCGCTTGCTCGACTCATTCTCAGAGAAATATTTTTTGTGGTCCGGAACAAATTCGTCCTGGAGCGTACAATACATTTTCCGCAAATCTCCATTCTTCTTAGTGAACGTCACAAGAAGGATGTCTTCTGATAACAATATCTTCAAATACTCGTGCTGCTTGTCTGCATCCAAATCTTCGTAATGTTCAGATACACAGCTATTGCGATATTCAAGTTCCTTAAAATCTTCTTGGCTCATCGTCATTTCTATTGGTCCTTTCGTCGTCTAGGTCTTCAATTTGAGCATGGTCATGTGCCATGTATTTAATCACCTTCTGCTTCTTTGCAGCAATCGCCTCAAGCGAGGGCCCGCGAATCACACCACGATCCGTGAGCATTTCCCTCACGCCGATAAGGTCGTCTAGCTCCTCTGCCAGTCGCTCAGCGGGGAAAGTGCCTTGATATTTGTTGTCGAGCCCGAATCGAAGTGCCTTTGATGCGTCCTTCGTCACTTCGGCACACTCTTCCATTAGGCATACAAGTAGATGTTCAATTGTTGTCATATTGTTTATTCGCCATCCAAATACTCAAGGCGCGAGACCAATTCCCTATTTCTAATATGTTCTTCTTCAATATCATTTCTGGACTGCCCAAAATATGCAACCGCATGGTGGGAATCAATAAGTATCTGATTCACCGTCTGAAGACCTCCGGTGAATTCTACAACGAACTCCCCAAGAATGCGACCATACTTACCGAATGATCCATCTGTCCTTGTGCGTAGAATCTGTTTCGATCCAACCGGCAGATGCCATGCAACAACTTCTTTTGCCATCAGTCCATATTTCTTTTCTTCCTCGTCGCGTGTTCTCGTTTCGGGTGTGTCCACACCATAGAATCGAATTCTCTGGTTCTTCATGCACACACCAAAACCTAGATCTATATCCACGTCAACAGTATCGCCATCTAATATCTTAACAATCTCGCATCTGTATTCATACATAATTTCCATTTGCCCTTTTTTATTGCACGCCCGATATAGACCGTATCATATTTTCCATAGCCTTGATAATAATAAAGGCCCAAAGCAAACCCCCAACACCTAATATGGCAACATAGGCACATCGTTCAAATTTATTCATCTTCACTCTGGCTCCAGACTGTCGCCAATGAAAATCTCCAGATCTTTTTTTACTGTAGCAATGGCTCGCATCAGGGGCACTCGCTCATAGTCATCCAAATCATCATAGACAATCCACAACGGCTCCAAAATCTTTGAAATCAATGCATCTTTCATGTTACTGTAACTCCTTATTTTCAAACGGTTTTTGCGCGGTGGAGGATACCCTCTCCGGGCACTTTCTCTGTTACGTGATACAATGCTCGCGAAGCTCAGGAAGTCTTCTTACGCGCCTCCAGACGCCGGCGTGTTGCCTCGCGGTCTCCTCGCGCGCGCACAAAAGCCTCCAGGGAAGCCGTTATCACCGCGAGCGTCTTCTTCATCTCGACCGCGCGCGACGGTGTGGCGTCCACGATATTCAGGAATTCCGTGCGCGCATGGTTGTGGCGCCTCGCGATTTCCGCGTTGTTCTTGATACTCATATTGCTATTTCTCACTTTTCTAATATAGGGAGTTTACATCACCCTGTTGTTAATGTCAATAGCTTCGCTAAGATTGGCGAACCTTGTAGATCAAGTCCGAAATTTCTGAGGCTGCATCCGAGAGAAAACTATCCTTCTTTTCCTCTTCTGATAGTTCGCCGCATTGCTCGATATATTCCTCGTCTGCCCATTCAGGAGAAGGCAAACGACCTCCACCAGATGCAGCAACATCCCAAACACGATCCAGTATCTTTTGAATTTCAGGAATCATGTTACGCTATTGCCTCAAGCAGAGGATTGTCATCGAAGTAATAGAGCCCGGTATGAAGACAAACATTACAGGTCAGGTCGACCGTCAGATTTCTACTATCAGCTCCGATGTATCGAGTCACCTTGATTCCCGGAGAATTGGTTGCAAGAATTCCTTGTTCAACTTTTGCTAACTCCCTTTCCCACTTTTCACGAAATGGTATGCCACAGGATGAACACACGACCTTGCCAGCCAGAAGATCCAGGACAATCTCCTCGTACTTCTTGTGCAGGCGGGCTTCCTTGTGCTTGACGGACGACCAAGCGGAATTCTTCTCGTCAGCCCAAGCCTCGGCCTCCGCTTTCTCGCGAAAATTCAAACCTGGAACTAGACGGTCGGTAACGTGATCCCAAATATCCCAACCACCAAAATCGTTCATCAATGTGTATCGCTTCTCTTCCATAGTTTCTACAGAGCCTTCTATTTGTTCTTGGTGGTTTTGGATCCAAGTCTCAGCATCAATTTCCCGATGAAATCTTTCACCTTGAACGAACACACCTTTGTCTTGATCGAAAATCTCGAAGCATCCAGCTCCGTCGGGAACTATCTGCCACTTTCCTATAATATTTGTCATTTAGACTCCTAGTGTGAACCAGATGGTCTGTCGGATCACAATCAAGGTGGACATACCACCATTGATGTATGCTAGAATCCGTTCCCCCGGACCCATTTCTCTAATAGAACTAAATATCATATCTTCCATTTCCTTTGAATAGACGACGCGGCGGATCTCCAGGCTCGGCATCAGGCGCCAACTTCGGGGGCAAGATCGTGATCTCCCCACCACGCGCAAGAAACTCCTCTAGCGTTTCCTTTGGACCTGTAAATTCCTTCTGCCTAGAATCTAGACTTGTGGGATCCTTCTTTCTGTTTCTGAGCAGATATCCGGTCGGCTTCTTTTTCTTCTTGCCCTGGTTTTCGTTGTTGTCTGTCATGTGTGTATTATTCTCCGAAGTTATTTTTATTGCGCGAGTTGATACGCGGGTAGGTTGTTGTTTTTGATGATTTGGTGCGGTCGTTCAACGGCTCACGAGATTCTAGAACCCGATCCGCTGCACGCAAGAGACCACGAAGTGCCTCTCCGTGTTCCTCATCGGACTGGTGGAGCCAATGATCGACTCCTAGAAGAGGATCAGGTTTGTTCTTCTTCTTCTTATCGAACAATCGCCGAATTAGATATGATCTTATCAATGAAATTGCAATAAAGAACATTCCGATTCTGATGTTTGTACTCACATCCACATGAATCCCAAACACCGGAAAAATGACTGCTTGCCCTCCCAAGTTGATGACGAACCCGACCACAACATTCGTGATTGATTCCGCCCATGACATTAATTTACTTTGCATTATATATACCGCCTTTTGTTTCTTCTTTCTTACCGATACCCGAGAGTACCGGTTTCTTTAATTTTCTTTAGCAAAACATTTACTTCGTCAAATGTAATGGGAGTATCATCCTTCATGCCGTCGGCATGTTCATCATAGTATCCCTTGTCTCTGCTGGTTTCCAGCTCATTCAGCGCCCATTCGAGCAGCTCCTTTTCGCGGTCGTCGAAGCTATATTCCCAAGTGTTGCCGGTCCTCGTCACAACAACATTCGCATCGTAATCTTCGCTGCGGTTCTCTTTCAGAAATGCTTCAACATCTTCGGGGCCGCAATCAAACGATAGGTCGGCCGCGCCGGTGTTCACCGTCAGAAGGTCTCCACACGCCACATCGTTGTCTTCGTGAATCACATCAAACTGTTTCAAAAAATTTTCGAGCAATTCGTAGTCACCATCCGAAATCAGAAAAAACGTCTTTGCGTCTTCATCACCGCACAAGAAAAGATCCTGAAAATCAAGAGCATTGAATACGTCATGCCATGCGTCTATATCGTCTTCGTCAAGGGAACCGCCATCCATTATGCTAAGATCGTAAAGTGGATTAGTCGGAAGAAGACCTTCGCGGTGGTCATACCACCGAAGCCCGAGGGCTTCGACATGGGGTTTATACATCTGGTCGGCTATAATTAGTTTCATTTTGTTTTTTCTCTTTTGCTATTGGTCACTACTTGCGGGGTCACTTGCGGGGTCACTTGGGGGTTACATGTCCCGCCCGACCGGCGGCAGTACGCTGCATGGGGGGTCACTTGGGGGGTTACATGGGGGGTCACATGGGGGGTCACTTCTATATCTCCCTGTGTGCCCTAGATACACACCTAGGCAGAAGCCCACTGCGAACTCAAAGA
>DUZG01000066.1 GCA_013349585.1 Nitrospinota bacterium
TTATGAGCCAGAAGAGGAAGAAGAAGAGGAAGCTTGATAGGACGACTTGCCAGACAAAATTAAATCCGGGGCCTGTAAATAAAATGAGAACGCTTGCAGAACAGAGAATTATAAAAGCAAGAATCAGCCGCGTTCTTCTTTTTAATATTGGTTCGGTTTCTTGATCCATATTATTTTTTTCGGCGAAATGGGTGTGTTTATAAAAGCAGTCTTTTAATGTCTTCTAGCGCGAGAATTTCTTCGGCTTCCAGTAAAACATCTGAATAGTCCATATCTTCACTGGGGGATTCATCTTCGCCGAAACCAAACTGCGGAGAAGAATCAAAATAGTTTTGAATATCTTTAGTCGTAAAAGTATTTTTGATGGCTGTCACGAACTCTTTTAGAAAAAGCTCATAATGTTTAACCTGCTCCAGCGGGGTGCTGTAATGCTCCTGAATGGTCAGGGCATAACTCATTTTCAATGCGCGCCCCCCTTTATTCAAAGGATGATCTTCAGAAGCCTCCTCATAGGGATATAGGAATTGAAGCTTTTTACGTGCCTTTTTAAGTTGCAAAAAAGTCCTGCCAAATTTTTCTCCTACAAGAAAAGAAAGCCCGTTTTGGGTTTCCTTCACTTCGGAAATCTTCAATGCTTCCTGACAATATTTCTGAATTTGTTCGTTTTCCATAAGTATATTTAGTTAGTGATAATAGGCTATTATTCTAGTAAATATTCAAGAAGTAAACCCTTTTATGGACGCTTGTTGATGGTCGGCGGAATTTTTCTGTGAATGCGGGCACATAAATATGCAAGGTAACGGGTCGTAGCGTGAACTAAATGTTCATTCCCCATCACGGGCTGAACAAGGATGAAACGCATACCTGCATCGATCGCACCGCCATCGGTAATAAAGTTGTCGCCGATCATACAAATTTTAAAAGGATCAGATAACCCCAGAAACTGCTTCATGGCGATTTCAAATCCAACGCGATCTGGTTTAGGTGGTACGTTATTTACAATTTTGACTCCCAATTCTTCAAAAAGTTGGAAGCGATCTTCGGCGGCGTTGGTGTAAATTGCGATTTTTAATCCCTGCTTCAACATGGCTTGCACATGATCTAAGACAGAACTTTCAAAACGGCGCGTGTGATGAGGCCCAAGGGTGCCATCGGCATCGAGAAGGACTCCTTGTATCCCGTCTTGTGAAAGAATATCTAAAGGAACTTCCTCGAATCTCTTTACTGATAAATAAGTCGACAATCGAGAGGGTTGAAAAGGAAGAGCAAGAAAGCGGCAGATTTTAGCCCATGTGAGACCTTCTCGTTCAGAGGAGGTAGTGGGGTTAATTGTTTGGGTCATTTAAAAAGCTTTACGTAAAGTAAATTTTGGAATAGTTAGGTTAGATCCATTCGGCGTATTTTGCACTTAATATAATAAGTAATCTAATAGTTTTAGTAAATGGGGAAAATTAAGATACAGAATCGTTGATAACTTTCAACATATCCTAGCGCGTCTCTCGAATTCCCTAAGATATCGGTTTTCCAATCCAATCGAAAATCAATTAAAGATATCCCTGTCTATTCCTTCTTCTTCGAAACAAACACACTCAGGGAATTGAAGAGCGATTTATTTTTCCCACCAGCGGGCATATGCCCGCCAGTGATCACAATATACTAATCATCATCTTTATCTTTATCGTCGTCATCATCTTCGAATATGAAATATCCGGTTTCAAGCATAGCTTGTTGTTTGGCTGGTAGGTGTGCATTGGCGGCACTATATTGATAAACCAGTTTGCCTCCAGTGTGACCTGCAGTGCCGCACAGCTTGTTTTTGCACCTATCGGAGTTTTGAACGATATTGACGGTATCTGATTTCCCTCTCGCGGATGTCGCGGAAACCGAAGCGCTGAAAGATCGCCACAATGGAATGGTCGCCATCGGACTTGCCACTGCCTGGCGGTCCGATCAATAGAATGTTGTATCCGCCAGAAGAAGCGATCTCTAAGGCGCGTTTGACATGGTGCTGGCCTTTGACATCGGTGAAGTCCAGTTCATCCCCTGACAGGCTTGAAGTTTTATTTTGGGTTTCGTGTTGCACTGGCTCCAGTGCCAGATTCCCGCAAAGAAATTCCAATGCTTGCGGTAGGTTTTCTATAGCGTATATAGGGATATCGTTTATCACTGAAACTTCGGCGGCGTTTTGCGCGGGAAGCAAAACGCCTTTCATGCCTTTTTCGCGAGCCATGGTAATGATGGAGAGCCCGCCCTTAAAGGGTTTGACTCTTCCATCGAGTGACAGTTCTCCCAGAATAACCCAGCCTTTTAATTTTTCATTGTCGATTATGCCGCTTGCGGCAAGGATGCCCAATGCGATAGGAAGATCAAACGCCGAACCTTCTTTCCGAATATCAGCAGGGGCCAGGTTGACGGTGATCCCTTCGCACAGGTAATGAAAGCTGAGTATTGCGAATGGCGGCAGAGACACGGTCACTGCTTTCTTTCACAGCCGCATCGGGTAGGCCAACAATGGACATACCAGGAAGCCCTTGTGAAAGGTTGATTTCTACTTCGACGGGTAACCGTCGATGTCCAATACTGCTCCGCTATGTACCATTGCGACCATGTTTTCTCAACTGTTAATTTTTGGTATTCGGATTAAAGCTACACCAATGCACTTGCTCAGGAAACTTTTTAAAAGGCAAAGGGGTTTAAGGTTCTGTTTGATCGAGCAGACCTTGCAACACTTGGGTTTGCGGTGGGGTGGGGTTCAGCATCAGGGCCTCTTGAATATGAGTAGCAGCCTGCTGTTTGTTGTTTTTAAACTCTAGTAAAAGTTTGGCAAGATTGAATCGGGCTTCCAGTGATCTTGGGTTTTGTTGCACCGATTTTTTAAATTGCTCCAGCGCGCTATCAAACTTTTCTGCTTTGCTGAATGCGATGCCTGCCTGATTGTGGGCGCGGGCTTTATCGAAATAAAAGTTAAGGGGTGGAGGGTTAATATGTCCGCTGAAAAGTTTTGCGGAAATATCAAACTCTTTGCTGGATTCAATTGCTTTGCCGAGGTTGCCATAAAGGCTTGCGAGATTGAAATGAGCTTCCGGCGCATTGAAGTTGATGCGAATGGCATCTTTAAATTTTTTCTCTGCGTTTGTTATGTCCCCCATACTTTTATAGGCCAGTCCCATGTTCTGATGAACATCGTAGAGCCCAGGATTGATCTGCAATAGGGCATTTAGAGTTTTTAGGGCTTCAGGATATTTTTCTTCCATTAAGTAATTGATGCTCAAAGTTTTCCCCACACTTAGTTTGCTAGGGGTTTTCTTGAATGTGTCTGCCCAAAGGGAAGACGGCGAAGCATAGGTCTGGTTCCTTTTAATGACGAGAGATGAAAAGCTGAGCCCGACTATCAGCAAGAGAGTCATTGCTGTTTTATTCCGGTTCTCCTTAAAAAATATCAGGTAAAGGATCACCGCAAAAAACAGGGAGAGTCCAAAGTAAGGGATATATAGATTTCGCTCGCTGAACAGGTGCACCCGCGGCATGACCGAGTTGGTAGGAGCCAGGGTGATTAAAAACCATAAGCATGAAAATGAGAGGATGCTAGATTTTAAATAGAATTTTTTAATAACCAAAAATAAAACGGTTGCCAGCATGAAGAGAGAGACTAGAAGCGATCCCCACATTACCTGAGTTTTAAAATCATATTCAAATGTAAGGTTGATTGGAAATAAGAACAGTTTTAAAGGGTGCTTGAGAATATCCAGTTGTACTAATATCAGCGACAGATGAATTTTTTTCAATAAATCTCCCATGGCTATGAAAGCGTGATGGGATTGGAAATATGCGAGAATTGCCAGTACGGGAAACAGGATATAAAACCCTAGCCGCGAGCGAAAAGATTTCCAGTTTTCTCCTTTCATAAAACAGATATCATAAAGCAGTAAAATGACTGGAAGAGTCACGGCGATTTCTTTGCTCAATACCGCCATAAAAAATGTTAGAAGGGACAGACTGTAATAAATAAAACTCGGTATTTTTGTTTTTTTTAATCCACTAAGCAGGAACATGAGAAGAGATAAAAAATAGAACACTGCCGCAAGACCACCCGGTCTCCCTGAAATATAAGTGATGGTTTCTGTTTGAATGGGATGAAACCCGAAGAGTAAAGCCGTAATAGCGGCAATTTTAAATGCGGCTTCTTTCCCCCATTCAGTGGCATTCTTTATGGTCAGGTTTACAATTGAAAAAACCAGAATCACTGTACAAATGTGAAGAAGGAGGTTGGAAAGGTGATAGCCGAAGGGGTTTTGTTGTCCCCATTGATAGTTCAGGGCAAAAGTAAAATTGTTGATATGCCGGTAGGTGATGTAACTGGAGTTAAAATAAAATGCTGGATTACTAATGTTAGGATTCAATATTACATGTCGCTCATCATCGCTTTGGAAAGGGGTGTTGAGTCCATTAGCATAGATCAGGAAAAGGATTCCTGTGAGGATGAGCAAGAACAGGGGTGCTTTGATTCTGGACTGAGGGGGGGCCATATCTTCTCCTGATTTGGAATCTTTATATCTAGATCGGCATTTGCGGGTATATTTTAAGCTATTTTCTTCTAAAAACAGTTAAAATGAACAGGAAAGTTGGATTCTCATCCGATTGTTTGGAGTTTCGTTAAAGATGCCATTTTTTTATGTCGTTAAGCTAATGTTGAGTAACGTAAAACTTTTCCACTAAAAATTGTACATGCCTGTAAATCGTCCTAAACATTTAATGATCATCGGCGGCGGGGTTTTTCAGGTACCTGCCATTAAAATAGCTAAGTCTATGGGGCTTAAAGTGGTGGTGACCGATTACAACCCGGAATCTGAAGGCATGCTGCTGGCCGATTATCCTATCGAAATTAGTACTCGTAATATCAATCTCACCGTCAATACAGCAAAACAGTTCCATATGTCTTGTCCTTTGGATGGAGTGATGACGGTGGGCACCGATGCCTCGCAAACGGTTGCCGCCGTAGCGGATGCTTTGAACCTTCCAGGTATCCCTTTCGAAGTAGCGGAACGGGCGACGGACAAGATCAAGATGCGTCAGGTTCTGGAGGAAAAAGGTGTGCCGGTTCCACAGTTTTTTCCAGTTTGGACTTTGGATGAAGGGCGCGAAGCGTTAAATTCCATGGCGCTTCCACTGGTTATAAAGCCCTGCGATAACATGGGTGCGCGCGGTGTGCGTAAAATAGAACAACCTGATGATTTGATCCCGGCATTCCGAGAAGCCAAAGAGGCTTCCATCAGCGGCAAACTGGTTATTGAAGATTTTATGGAAGGACCCGAGTTGAGTCTGGATGCGCTGGTTTATAACGAAGAAATACATATAACCGGTGTTGCCGATCGAATTATTGAACGATCTCCCTATTTTGTCGAAGTCGGGCATACTTTGCCATCGAACCTGCCGGAACAGCAGATCGAGCAAACGATTGAAGTTTTCAAACAGGCGATTCGTGCCTTGGGTATTGACACAGGTGCCGCGAAGGGCGATATCAAATTTACCTCGGACGGTCCAAAAATTGTTGAGATCGCCGCACGTCTGAGTGGCGGTTGGATGTCGGCTTATACCTATCCCTTATCATCTGGAGTCAATTTATATAAGGCCGCTATCCAGATTGCCCTAGGTGAATCGCCTGATGAACTGAAACCAAAAATCTCTCTTGTTGCCGCAGAACGATCTTTGATCCCCCCGCCAGGAAAAATTCTTTCCATTCGCGGTGTGGAAGACGCAAGAAAAATTAAAGGGGTTCGTGAAATCATTCTTATGAAAGAGGCTGGCGACTGGGTGGAAGAGCCGAAAAGCAATATGGGCAAGGTGGGCTATGTCATCACCGTTGCCAAGTCCCGCGAAGAAGCGATTCGCATCAACGATCTGGCAAGAGAAACGATTCAGATCGAAGTCGGTGCTTCCAACGCTTTGACCTGGGATATTATTCGCAACAATGCCAGAAAAAAATTCTACGTTGCTTGCAAGGCCTGCACGGTTTGCGATGGTTTGGAATGTGCTGGGAAAGTGCCAGGCATTGGCGGCATTGGCACAGGCAGTTCCTTCACGGAAAATCTTACTGCATTGGCGCGTTATCAAGTTAATCTCCGCACAATTCATAAGGTTAAAAGTCCCGACATATCGATAGAACTGTTTGGTCATAAATTGGCCATGCCGGTTTTGGCTGCTCCTATTACAGGGATGGAAACCAACCTTGCTGGTGGCATGGATGAAAAAGAGTATGCGAATGCCATTCTTGACGGTTGTCTGCAGTGCGGGACGTTAGGTATGGTGGGCGACGGCGCAAGCCCTAAAAAATATTTGATCGGGTTAGAAGCGATTAAAAAACACGGCGGGTTAGGGATCCCCATGTTCAAACCGCGCGAATTCAATCTGGATATTATCAAGCGTTTCAAAGCTGCTGAAGATGCAGGTGCCTTGGCAGTGGGCGTGGATATTGATGCGGCTTCTTTTAAAACCATGTCGATGAAAGGGCAGGCGGTAGGGCCCAAAACCATAGAAGAATTACAGGAATTAAAATCGTATCTAAAAGTCCCATTCATCTTAAAAGGCATTATGAATGTGGAATCTGCATTGTCTGCTATCGAAGCGGGAGCCGATGCAATCGTGGTTTCCAATCACGGCGGACGGGTGATGGATCATATGCCGGGGACGGCTGAAGTGCTTCCTGAAATTGCCAACGCAGTTGCTGGCAGAATCAAAATTCTGGCAGATGGGGGAATTCGAGAAGGTGTCGACATCCTAAAAATGCTGGCGTTGGGAGCAGATGCGGTGATGATTGGCAGGCCTATTTGTATTGCCGCGTTTGGTGCTGGGCAAGAGGGTGTCTCGTTTTATCTTCAGGAAAAGATGAAGGAGTTGAAGAAGGCGATGATTCTCACGGGTTGCGGTTCGGTAGATCAGATCGATCCATCCATCATTTTCAGGAATAAAGGTGAACGTTGATGAAGCCGAAAAAAACTTCATTAAAAATAATGCCAGTTAAAAAAGCGGAATTTTTTCAAATAACATTGGCCCGTTCTTTAAGACATTTAAAAAACGATTTCGGTGCCTGTGGATTAAAGCTTTCTACCGAAGATGCAGCTATGACGATTGACCAGATCAAGTTCTGGGCAGATGCTTCGCTGTTGCCGGTTATTGTGAAAATTGGCGGACCCAATGCCAGAAACGATATCAAACAGCTGGTGCCTCTAAAAATAGACGGTTTGATCGCACCTATGGTGGAATCTCCTTACGGACTTGAAAATTTTATTGCTGCTGTCAGAGACTTCACAACCCCTATGCAGTTTGGGCGATTGAATAAACACATCAATATAGAAACGGTAACTGCTGTCAAACAATTGGATGATATTTTGAATGCTCCTGAGGCAAATTTTTTAGACGAGATAACCATTGGGTGCAGCGATTTATCCAGCTCATTAAAAAAGTCAGGAGTAGATCGTTCTGTTTTAAACCGGGTGGCACGAGCGGTAAAAAAAATTAAGTCAAAGAAGATATCGGTATCGGTGGGTGGCGGAATTCAACCCGAAACGATTGACGAATTCTTGAAAAAGGTTCAGCCTGACAA
>DUZG01000067.1 GCA_013349585.1 Nitrospinota bacterium
AAACTACATCATGGATCAACTTAACCATCGACTCAGAAAAACTCTTGGTTTCAAAAGTCCATATGAGCTATTCTTCAAAAAGAATACTTTACTAACTGTTGCACTTCATACTTGAATTCACCTTAGGCTAAATTGACTTCTTCATTTTAAAGCCAATTGCATTCAAATTTATATACCTCAAATATGATTCGACAGGACATTTTAAAAAATATCAAGCGGGTGGTTATAAAGATCGGCAGTAGTGTTATCTCTAATAAAGATAAGGGGCGATCTTCACTTCAATGTGGTTTGAGCAAAGACTGGGTGAGGCATTACGCTCGCCAGATAAAGCTGATTCAAGACAAAGGATACGATGTGGTGCTGGTATCTTCCGGCGCGATCATGGCGGGGCGTGAAAGGTTGGGGCTGAGCCGAGCGGATCTTTCAATTCCAGAAAAGCAAGCCTGCGCTGCGATCGGTCAGAGTTTTCTCATGCACACTTATGAAAAAGCTTTTGAAAAGAAAGATATAAAGGTTGCGCAGATTTTGTTGAGTCACGATGACCTGGGCAATCGGCGCCGTTATCTGAACGCAAAACATACTATAGAAGCTCTTTTAGAACGCAATGTCATTCCTATTATCAATGAAAACGATTCTGTCACCGTCGAAGAGATTAAGATTGGGGATAATGACACGCTTTCCGCCATGGTTGCCTGTTTGGTTGATGCGCAACTTTTGATAATTCTTTCAGATGTTGAAGGCCTGTTTAACCGGGACCCTTCTGTGAAGAGTAAAGGTGAAAAGGCAGAGCTAATTTCACATGTTGCGCATGTGAATGAAGAGATTGAACTTATAGCGGGAAAGAGTAACAATCGGTTAACGGTAGGGGGGATGTTTACCAAGGTGCTTGCAGCAAAAAAGACAATGAGTTTTGGTATTCCCACTTTGGTTGTGAATGGTCTGGACAAAAAAGTACTGGAAAATATATTTTCCGGTAAGGATGTGGGTACTTTGTTCTGGTCGGGTAAAGGCAAGATCCGCGACCGCAAGCACTGGATCGCCCACACCCTCAAGCCGGCAGGGACTCTTGTTGTCGATGCTGGTGCGAGAAAAGCCTTGGTAGAAAGAGGCAAAAGTTTGCTACCAGCCGGGTTGATAAAAATTAAAGGTGAGTTTGAATTTGGCAAAGCGGTCATAATTATGGATGAGGAAGGCAAAGAAATCGGCCGTGGTCTAGTCAATTATAATTCCCGCGACTTGTTGCAAATTAAGGGAATGAAAACCCCGGCTATTAAAAAACTGATCGGCGAAGCATTTTATGATGAGGTGATTCATCGTGACGATTTGGTGATTTTTTAATCATTTGATTAGTAAAGGTACTCTGTGACAAAATGGTGGGAAAAAGAATCGCTGCGTTTTGAATGCCAGTCCGACTGCTTTAAGTGCTGCACAAAGCCTGGCATTGTTCATTTTGATCGTGAGGATATAAAAAATGCTGCCGACTATCTGGGTGTCCCCTCTGTGGAATTTAAGGAAATTTTTCTCATTCAAGATGATGGAAAATGGTTCCTCGAAGTCGGAGAAGACGGCGCACCTTGCAGCTTTCTAACGGATAAAGGGTGCGGTATTCACGAAGGAAAACCAAAGCAATGCCAGTCTTACCCTTTCTGGCGTGAAAATATGGATTCCAAAAATATGTGGAAACTGATTGGCGGGTTTTGTCCGGGTATCGATATAGGACCGATGATAAAAATCGACACTATCAAATCCTTCCTCAAAAAATTCACGCGCTAACCACTCGGCGTGGGGGTCAATAGGTCAGGGCTTTTATGTCGATACTCCTTGCCCCTCAAGCTTCTCTGTTAAATTTTTTAAAAAGCCCATGTTTCATTTTTGCAAATAAAAATAATAGCCGATATCTTTCTGTTTTTTATAGAGTTGGGGCTTCGACTTTTTGGCCCTACGTCGAGTAGTTGACAAGGGGGGAAGGGGTAAGCATAATATTGGGCTGGCCTCAGACAGTATAGATTTTTATTTTTTTTGGAGTAATTCATGCCGGTTTTAGTGGTTGTAGGAATGCAGTGGGGAGATGAAGGCAAAGGCAAGATTATCGACTTGTTTGCCGAAAATGTGGATGTAGTGGCTCGTTATCAAGGAGGCCATAATGCGGGCCATACCATTTGTTTTGATGAAAAAGAATTTGTTTTGCACCTCATTCCTTCAGGAATTTTTCACGACGGCAAACTCTGTGTGATCGGCAATGGAGTTGTGGTTGACCCAATGGCATTGGCAGATGAAATGCGGCAGTTGGAAGAGATTAATGTCGAGCTGGAAGGCAGGCTGGTTATTAGTGATCGGGCGAATTTAATCATGCCCTACCACGGAGTTAGTGACCAAGGTCGCGAAAAAGGCAATGGGAAGTTTGAGAAGATCGGCACTACAGGGCGAGGTATTGGCCCTTCCTATGCAGATAAGATCGCACGTTCTGGCATTCGAACTTGCGACTTGAGGGATGAAAAATACCTTCGAAGTCGTCTGGAAGCAAACTATGAAGAAAAAAGTCAGGTGCTTAAAAGTCTTTATGGCAAACAACTACCGGAGTTAGATGGGCTCTATGATGACCTGATGGTATTTCGGGAAGTTATTCTTAAGTATCTTGTAGACACTCAGGTATTGATGTATGACCTGATTTTACAGAATAAAAAAATTCTTTGCGAAGGTGCGCAAGGCACCATGCTGGATGTCGACCATGGGACGTATCCGTTTGTGACATCTTCTAATTCATCAGCAGGAGGCGCGTGCACTGGACTGGCTATACCCCCTACAAAAATTGATCGTGTGCTTGGGGTGGTTAAAGCCTATACCACGCGAGTTGGAGAAGGGCCCTTCCCGACGGAACTATTTGATAATGACGGCGAGCAACTGGGAAAAGTGGGGCATGAATTTGGTGCCACTACAGGAAGACAAAGACGTTGCGGCTGGTTCGACGCGGTAATCGCTCGATATGCTATCCAAATCAATGGAGTCGACGCATTGATCCTGACAAAGATCGATGTGCTTGACGGATTCAAAACCATAAAAATTTGTACCGGATATAAATTTGAAGGAAAAGTTTATCAAGACATGCCTGCTGACCCTAAAATTCTTGAAAATTGCGAACCGGTTTATACGGAGCATGAGGGCTGGATGGAAAAAACCGCTGGGGTTCAAGACTTTGATGCATTGCCACAAAAAGCCAAAAACTTTGTGAAACACCTCAGCAATTTGCTGGAAACCCCTTTTCTGATTGTATCCACGGGGCCAGATCGCGAAGAGACAATTCAACTCGGTCCCTTATTTGCCGATTCTTGATTTTCTTCCCGCCTAAATAAATTCTGATAGCCCACCACTACCAAGTGAGTATAATATTCAAGTAAATTACTGAATCCATTTTGAGGCTGAATTTTATGCTGACAATCGGGATACTGCTGTTCTCCTGTCTGTTTTTTTATTTTATCGGTTACCGCTTTTATGCGGGAAAGTTGGATAGTGAACTTATTCAACCGAGTGACAAGCATGTCACACCAGCGGTGAAACAAAATGACGGCGTTGACTATGTGCCCAGCAAGCCTCTGGTGCTTTTCGGTCACAACTTTGCATCTATCGCCGGGGCAGGGCCTGTAATTGGTCCTATCATTGCCATGCACCATTTTGGTTGGGCGATTACCCTGGTGTGGATTTTGCTCGGCAATGTTTTTATCGGTGCAGTGCACGATTACCTAACATTGATGGTTTCCGTTCGCAACCGTGGCAGTTCCATTGCTGATATCGCTGAAACCACGATGGGGTATCCCGCCAAGGCAGTGTTTGCCGTCTTTTTGGTATTGGCAATGCTGTTGGTGATTGCGGTGTTCGGTGTCGTTGCAGCAAAGACCCTGATAGCACAGCCGGAAATGGTGTTCCCTACATTTGCGATCATCCCTGTTTCAGTTTTGTTGGGTTGGTGCATTTATAAAAAAAACCTCAATTTGCAATTGGTGTCGGCGGTGGCTGTGCTGACGGTTATTCTAAATATCTATATTGGTTTTCAGATTCCTATTCCTCTCCCTGAGGATGGTTTGTTAGGGCTTTCCCCTTTGGTATTCTGGTTTGTGGTGCTGATGATTTATGCCGGGGTGGCATCTGTTTTGCCAGTACAAATTTTATTGCAACCGCGTGATTATCTATCTACATATATTCTTTTTGGTTCGATGGCTCTAGCCATTTCCGCCCTGTTGTGGGTCGGACCAGAACTAAATACGCCTGCCTGGAGAGGGGCGATGTCAGAAGGGCAGGGGCCAGTTTGGCCGATGCTGTTTGTGCTGGTGGCCTGCGGTGCGGTTTCTGGTTTCCATTCACTTGTGGCTGGCGGCACCACTTCCAAACAACTGGCTAATGAAACACAGGGGAAAATCATCAGCTACGGAGGCATGCTCACCGAGGGCGTTGTGGCCGTTGTCACAGTGTTACTGGTTGGCGGCGGACTTTACTGGGTCGCGCCGGAAGGCGGTGGCATCGACATGGCTAAACTAGGATTCCGCGAAACGTTAGAATCGGGAGGATGGATTCTCGCTTTCGGAAACGGGTTTGGAAATATAGTCCACCAGATGTTACCTATTTTAAGTTTTACCTTTGCTTCTATGATCGCGGTTCTGGCTTTGAACACTTTTGTGTTAACGACTCTCGATACAGCAGTGCGCATCACTCGTTTTCTAGTTCAGGAATCGTTGGGAGAAAAGATCCCTGTATTTAAGAATAAATTTATCGTAACGGTTGCTGTGGTGTTTGCCGCATATCTGATCGGTGCCACTGATGGATGGCAGAAAATATGGCCTATCTTTGGGGCGACGAATCAACTCATTGCTGCTGTGGCCTTGTTTGTTATGGCTACCTGGTTGATGGCAGCTAAAAAACCGACTCAGTATGTTCTCTATCCTGCAATTTTCATGATCATCACGACTATTGGCGCATTGGGTTGGCAGGCCTGGCGGTTTTTTACGGCACCCGAACCCAACCTGTTTCTCGGGGTTACAGCCGTCGTCCTCATAGGGCTTGCGGTGTTTGTCGGTAATGAGGGCATGCAGGCACTAAGAGGTAAGAGATTGATTGAGGTCTCCACAACTGCAATTCCCTCTCGCGCAGAATAAGAATATTTCTCAACATTATCCGCAGTGGTTGGAAATTTTGGAATAATGTATTAAAATATTAGTATATTTTAAATTTAAAGAATAGGTTTGTTGTGAAAATCAGTGAAGTCCTTGCAATCCAGGCAAAAGTAAACGAAAAAACGGCGGCAAAAGTCAAGCCAAAGCCCAAAGCCAAACCCAATTTAAAAAAGGCTTTGAAAGTTGTTCGTACTCGGGATACTCCGAATCCGAACGCCTTACAATTTGTTATCAACGCGGCGATTCTCGATAATGGAAATATTTCCTTTGCCAACAAGGAGGAAGCTAAAGACGATAAGATGGCAGCGGCGTTATTCGAAAAGCCTGGAATCCTTAATGTTTATGTCATGGAAAACTTCATCACTGTTACGAAGGACGATAAGACGAGCTGGGTTCCTTTAAAAGACCGCGTCTGGAAAAGCATCGATGACACGGTGTCAATTTATCAATCCGAAAAGAAAGTTCAGTTGAGTGGGGTAGATGTAGTGAACTTCGCAAAACTGGATAACGAAAAGAAATTGCAGGGCATTGAAATGGTTCTCGATCGTTCGATTCGCACCAATCTGGCCAAAGACGGCGGCGGGGTAGAACTAAAAGGCATCGAAGGCAACGAAGTCAGCATCCATTATCAAGGTGCCTGTGGCAGTTGCCCCACCTCTACCAGTGGAACCTTAAAATACATTCAAGGTCAACTCCGCGAACAACTCCATCCCGAATTGACCGTAAAGCCTGTTTAGCTCCGTAAAATACCTCAAGGCGGAAAATTTACAGGTTTTCTAACCCCTTCTAGAAAACAGCTCAAAGATATTTTTAAAATTATTTTTGAGTTTCTTCAGACTCAACTTGCAGTCAATAATGGACTTGACCCCTCCATTTGGCCTGTAGTAAAGAGTTTACTTGCTTTCTTGCTCCCCTACATCTTTACATTACTTGACTCCTTTATTGGGTAAAGAAATGTAAAATTAGCGTATGTTATTATTTATTCAATATTCATAAAAGCGAGATCAGCACCTTGAACGAAGAAGACGTTAAAGTAAAAATAATCTTAACCTTATTAGAAAGATCTCGGGATCTCTCCAAGCGAGCTTTCACTGGAACGTTCTTTTACATTAAAGGTGGGCAGATACACCATAGATATTAACACCCTAAAACAATATGACTCAAAAGTTGGAGCAAGATTAGACATACTGGTTACCAGAAATCAGGTTAACTTTATGGTGATTGAGGTAAAAAGCAGCTAATCATAAATTAACAGATGATGATAGAGATCAGGCTGTATCGTATTCGAGACTCGTCTATCCAATTGCTGCGCCATATGCAATAGTTACAAATGGAAGGGATTGGAAAGCTTATGACTCACTTAGAAAAATGGTTTTGACTATGAATGAAAGGTATGCATTTGGGCATAAAATTTATGAACTTTTGGACAAAAAAATAAATGAGAAATTATCCATTAATTCAGAAGAGTTGAAGGATTATGCTCAATTATACCCCTACACCATATGTTAAATTGAAGAGTTTGAACTTGCCTCAAAAGTTATGGCGAAATTTGAATTGGATAAATTTATGTCAAAGAAGATAGTGGGTGAGTATAGATTGTGGTCAATTAATTCTTATTTTTGGGAATTTTTTGAAGAGGAATTAAAAGATTCAAACTATTTATTTCCTGATGATTTTGATTCAATCGTACCTGAAAGTATACGTAGAGAAGCTCAACAAAGGTTTCAGACTAAATAAAGTAAAGGGGTCAAGTCTTTTCTTGGCTACAAGCATGTTTTATCTTGAGATATTTGGATCTCATACAATGCGTAAAGGCCGACTCATCCACCAAGTTTGAATGAAATGCCAACCTGTGGTAAAGAAATACTTGCCCCTTTATTTAACCGTTTGGCCGGTGTTCTATTTACGGACTCTTAAGTTTTGCTTCCTTGGAAATATTTTCATTCCATAAAGCTACAGCCTCTTCTCCTCTATTACGATCTTTTGACCTAGCCCCGCATCTAATGCACCTAACAAAGTAAACATAGTTTTGCATGACTAAATTTCCATATCCCCCGCAATCCGACTTAGGGCACCTATTTAAATTCCCAGTTGGTAATACAATCTCATCCCCAAGCATACCCACCTCCCCCCATACCGCCGGTTAATAATTTACCTTTATTATAACAAAAAAACCCGGTACCCCTTCGAGGTACCGGCCCGGTTGCCATCAATAAAAAGGTCAAGTCCCTACTTGACTACAACTTGTACGTGTAACCCTCCCCTATAATAGGTCCATTGTAAATTAGAGTTCTCCTGCATAATGCGAAGCAAAGAGGAGAATGATAATGAAGAAGACCCGTTATACAGAAAGCCAGATCATCAAAGTTCTGC
>DUZG01000068.1 GCA_013349585.1 Nitrospinota bacterium
GGATAAAGAAGACGGTAATTTAAAATGGAACTTTAAAAAAGGAAGACCCCGAGTTTTAAAATATATCGGCTATCCAGGTAACTATGGGATGATCCCAAGAACTCTATTGTCAAAGGAGTCCGTTGGCGATGGTGACCCGCTGGATATTATTTTTCTGGGCCCTCCCCTTAAACGAGGCGAGGTTGCATCTGCAAAGTTGATTGAGGTTTTGAAACTTTTAGACAAAGGAGATCAAGACGACAAACTGATCGCCTTGCAATTTAACTCCCCTCTAAAGAAATCAGATTCCATTGAAGAGCTAGATGAACGCTTCCCCGGAATCACACAAATACTAGAACTATGGTTCACAAACTATAAGGGTAATGGAGAAATGAAATCCGATGGGTTTGGAGACCCTGAAGAAGCAGAAAGGATATTCAATGAAGCATCCGAGCAATTTGAGAAGGCAGTATCTCAGAAATGAAAGCACCCCTGCGGGTCATTGCGAGGAACGATTAGTTACGAAGCAATCCAGAAACTGGATCGCCGCGCTCCTTACAGTCGCTCGCGATGACGGTGGGAAAGGCTAGGTTTATTGATCTTTTAATTATCCAACTTACTCTTCCATCTTTTTCCACTCGCTCTAACCCTGATTTTGCCTTCTCATAATCCGGGTTAACCTTTAAAGCCCTTTCAAACTGTTGTTTAGCCAATTCAAACTTTTCCTGCTTTTCATAAAGAAGCCCAAGGTTGAAATGAAGCATGGAAAATGATGAGTCAACATTCATGGCATCCTTGTAAAAATTTCCCCCTTCTCCTTCTAAACCCATGCTTTTAAAAATACTGGCTTTTCTATAAACTAGAGTGGCATGAATACGCATATCCTTAGGGTTTAAAGCTAGCCCGGCATAGACATTTTACCGTGCGGCTTCATAATTTTTCGCACGCCATTTATCTGTAGCTAATACAAGGTAATCTTCCACTGAACGTTTTCCGGGTGGACGTTGGGCCGCTTTCTCAATAAATTTTCGCCCTTCTTCTTCAATTTCAGGAGAGGGTTTATCCTGAGCGAACTCTTCTACCAGCTCCTTCTCTTTTTTTGATGCTTGATGCCTATCAAAACCTATATGCATACCTTCTTTTCCTAATTTGGCAAAGAAAGTTTTTATCGTGTAAGGCCCAATACCCCCCCCAGCGTTACTATAAAGGTAGCTGACCCACAAAACATACCTATTACTATTGCAGTTGCCATATCTTGCGCTAGCAAAAAACTAAATAAAAAACCAAGCAAACCAAATAGAAATAATATTATTTGTGAAACAAATTCAGACATAGGTAACTAATCTCATTAATTTAGCCTCCCAAATCTTCCAAGTTCACCTTAACACTTGAGCCGGTTCATGCCAAACGGTATGATCGCGTGTTATGACATCTAAAATACAATCCGCATATTTAGCACCAGAGGGGTTGAGCGAATCTCTTTTAAAAGAAATCGATGGAGTGATTGCTGTTCACGACCGGCTTATTCTTTCTAGCAAACCTTTCGTGAATGCTCATTGGGCGCAGAATATATGGAAGAACCCCGTCACCTTGCCCATCGACTCGATCAACGATGCGGCAAAGAAGTTAAAATCCATTCAGCGCAATTGGGGCCTTTATTCCTTCACCATGCACCGGCGCGCCCAACTCATTCAGGGGAAATTGAACTCCAAAAAATTTAAAGCCCAACCTTTTCCCTCATCATTTTCTGATGGCCCTTTAGGATCTTGGTGCCTTCTCGATGAGAACACAGTACTGGCTTCTGCGGATTGCACGAGTCCATTCCCTAGCGGAGAGCCTTCTTTCATCGAAGATAAAGACGGCCCCCCCAATCGCGCCTATCTGAAACTTTATGAAGCTTTGGCCTTTGCTGGCAAAACACCGGTAGAGGGAGAATTTTGCATTGATGTCGGTGGCAGTCCCGGTGGCTGGGCGTGGGTGATCCAAAAATGTGGCGCTGAGGTTCTGAGCATAGACCGCTCCCCCCTCGATGAAAAAATTACTGATCTAAAAGGGGTATCGTTTGAAAAACGCGATGCGTTTTCCTTGCTACCGGCGGAGTTTATTGAAAAAGGGCAGTCGGTCAATTGGTTGTTTTCCGATGTAATCTGTTATCCGGAAAAACTTTATGACTGGGTGTCTGTCTGGATAGACTCAGGTATCTGCAAAAACTTCATCTGCACGATCAAGCTCAAGGGGGAGCCAGAAATGGCTATCATAAAAAAATTTGCCGCAATTTCTGACAGTAAAGTCATCCACTTGTTTTACAACAAAAATGAACTGACTTTCTTCAAACTTGGCTAGCTAATTTTGAAATTCCCAAGGTAGCTTTAAGAATGTCACTCTGCCCGGTTTGTTTGGCAAGAGTCTCCGATTCTTCGAGGCAGGTTTTAAATGCTCCCATATTCCCGGTTATGAGATGAAGTGCGGTAGAAGAAAATAAGGGCTGCAAAATTTTCTTGGGTTGCTCCAGTTCCCTTCCCATCCGTATTCGGTTTTGCAAAGTAGCGAATCCTCTATCAAACGCTCCATATAAAGATGCGAATCGCTCCTCTCTATTCGTTTTTAGGCTTAAAGCATCTTCCAGAATTTCCAAGGCTTTGTCCCATTCGCATTTTCTCCAATAGGTGATACCCACAATAGAAAGGATCGCGGCTTTTCCTGCGTTGTCACCTGTTTCCTTAAATAGGAGCAAAGCCTTTTCAAATTGCTGCAAAGCTTTTTTCAGTTGCGCTTTTTCCCAATAGGCGGTCCCCAAAGCGGTCAAAACCACTGCCAGTAGTTTTTTATCCCACTTCAAATCCAAAGCGAGTTTGTTCAGGCAGGCGATCGCAGCGTCGAATTTTCTTACTTCCTGGCAGCCATTAGCAAAAATAACGGCCTTTTTCACAATATCTGCCCAGTCGCCTTTTATGTGAGCCGACTTAAAACTTTCTTCCAGTTGTGATAAATTCATTTTATCCTTACATTTTTAAGAGACTTTTTATCCATCCCATCATCTAAAAGTCTAAGATGTAGAAAATAGTAAACAGAATTCAATTTTTTAACGTTTTAAAGGACGAGTCCCCATGTTCAAAGAAATAAACCCTCACCTTGTACAGGAAATGGTTGAAGAAAGTTCGGTTAATGTAGTCGATATTCGCGATCCAGGGTCGTATTCCGCGGGTCACATTCCTAATGCCGTTTCCTTGAGCGACCAGAATATTAAAGAATACGTTGAAAAAACGGATAAGGAAACTCCCTTGGTAGTCTGCTGTTACCACGGCAATTCCAGCCGCGGTGCCGCCGAATATCTCTCTAAACAAGGTTTCAAAGAAGTTTATAGCATGACAGGTGGATTCGAAGCCTGGCCCGATTAACCGGGTAACGCCCGGTGGTAATAGGTCGGGACACTTTTAACCGTTAGGCTTCTAGAAATAGAACTTCAAAAATCCCTCATTCAAAAGCCTATATCATGCCTTTATTCTTATACCGGCGCAGGGCTTCTGAGCAATCGCAGGTTCGTTCTTCTTCCTTTAACGATTCAAACACAGCGCGGATGAGTGCGGGAAATTTCTGTATGGACGCGTCTACCTTCTTCCTCTCTTCTTCTGTTTGCATGCCTTCAAACAATTCGCCTTTTTTAAATTCTCGGGGTTTCACTCCTTCAGCGTAGTTGGTTAGGTAACAAAACGGGGTATAACAAATCTCTTTTTCGCGCGCGAGAAAAGCTTCCGGCGCAAGGGTCATGCCGACAAGATCGGCACCGATGATACGTAGCTTCCTTATCTCTGCCGGGGTTTCCAGTCGTGGCCCTTCGGTGCAGGCATAAACCGCCTGCTCGTGATGCGGTAAGCCACTATCGTGTAAAACATCATGCAATGTATGTGCAATTTGTGGACAAAAGGGCTGGCTTTGCCGGATGAATCCGATTCCCTTATTGTCAAAAAATGTGGTGGCGCGATTGCGCGTTTCATCAATAATGTCGTGCGGCACCACAAAGTCACCGGGCTTGAATGCAGTGTTGATGATACCG
The DNA here is from genome assembly GCA_013349585.1 of Nitrospinota bacterium. GTDB lineage: Bacteria > Nitrospinota > Nitrospinia > Nitrospinales > VA-1 > UBA8687. Next base: position 4,034 of record DUZG01000068.1, read on the forward strand.
GGACCCGACCACGCAATGATTCTTTGAACACCGCACTCTTTTAGCGCGTAAATGTTGGCGCGGTAATTCACAAACGGAGCAGTCAGGGAATAATCCGTTTCACCATGGCGAGAAAGAAAGAGAAATTCCAGATCATCACTAATGAAATGATGAATCGGTGCACTTGCACCATAAGGCGTGTCTAGACTCAGACATTGTTTTTCTTTTCCTAATACTTCACTAGCAAGAAGGTGGTAAGCGCCACTTCCGCCGATCACCGCAATCGGCATGGAGTTTTTTGCGGATTCACTCATCTTCTAATCCAAATAGGTTTCAATATCGCCGACATAATTGGCGGCTGACTCACGAATTCCGCGTATCTCTTCTTCTGTCAACTCACGTTTTACTTTTGCAGGAGACCCGAGTACCAGACTTTTTGGGGGAATTTTTGTATTTGGAGTTACCAATGATCCCGCCCCGACAATCGACTGTTCGCCTATTTCGGAACCATCCATCACCGTGGCTCCCATACCTATTAGGCATTGCGAGCCAATGGTACAGGCATGCAAGATTGCATTGTGACCTACGGTCACTTCATCGCCAATTTCCAAGGGTAAAGTTTTGCGAGCCACATGCAAAACGCAACCATCCTGAATATTCGTTCGCTTGCCAACTCGAATATAGTTAACGTCGCCACGAATTACGACATTGAACCAAACGCTACTCTCTTCACCGATTTTAACATCGCCAATAATTTGCGCGCTATCAACCACGAGGGCCGAAGCATCGATTTCCGGTTTCACACCTTTAAAAGGATGGATCATTTTTACGCCTTTGAAATGTTAAGTTGTCGAAATTTCTACCATGTTCTGATATTTACTAAATAAAGTCCATGACAAAAATAATTTTTCTACTGGTCAGCCTTCTTCCCTCTTCAAGTACCGATTACGAACAGATTCATAACTGGATTCAGCTAATTTATGCCTATTCGGCCCCGCAGCGATTTCCGGCAAAATAAAAACGGTGGCCTGTAAGCGCGGATTTTTCAATAGCGTTATCATATGTTTGAAAAACGAATCACCATAATACGCAATTGTCGGTTTATTGCCATCATGATATTGCAGGGCCACGGGAACGACGGGTCGACCCGCCTGGACAACCGATTCAAACACCGCCGACTTGAACGGGACAATATCGGCACCATCTGTTGCCTGAGCTTCCGGGAATAATATCACCGAGCAATCGGCATTCAATCGCGTTTCTATTTTTTGAATAATGGATCTCACTTGCCGCTTATGTTTTCTGTCGGCAAAAATTGTCATTCCCAGCCAAGCTAGTAAATTAAAAAAAGGCCAGTCGGAAATTTCTGCTTTCGAAACAAAGAATCCCTTAAAACAAGCCCCAAGGATAAATATATCGGGAGTGCCAATATGATTGGAGACAATTAATGACCCCGGTTTGAAAATTTTTTCTCCAACAATTCTAAACTGAAAATTCAAAACCCAGCAAGTGGTTTTGGCCCACCAACGGGTAAAAAATGAAATCCATTTAAATCGTTGTGATTTCGAGACAAAGAATAAAGTATGAACCATCAATCCTATAAGGGAAAAAATAATGAACACCCATATATAGAGAAACAGTCGGAAACCTGCCAGAAGATAGCCCATAAAATTACCTAAAAATATTCACGCCCCTTTTTCTTGAAACGAAACATATCGCAAAATATTAAGCGGTACAGATTTGCTAAGATAGAAGCAAGCCCATCTGCCAACCGCATTTTTTTTCGAACTGGCACTTTTATCACCTGGCAAATTTCATCAGTAATTTTTTCCCAAGCCGAATGTGTTTTCAATAAGCTGTAATGAATTTTATCTGCACCGGCAAATGATCCCATTCCTGAAATTAAGTGCACCCTTTTAATTTGCTCGGCTTTTCCCTCCAGATAGCCATTCACTTTTATGATGAACAAATCCGTCTCTTCATAAGTAATGCTACTACCTGGGTAAAAAAAGGATTTCAAAATAAAAAACGTGATCGGGTTGACATCTTTTTTCAGATTGACGTGAATGGAAGTCAGAAAAATGTCTGCATTCCACTTTAACGCTCTGTCTATCAAACCATCCAGACTTTTAATAAGAGTATCGGCCGACACGCCATACATAAGGTCGTTGCCTATATCTGTAATCAGCACAACCCGGATGTCGCAGGATTTTTTTTCAGCAGCATCTAGAATCCGGCAATCTTGAATGGGCGGGTAAGTGAAATTGAACATTCCACCTTTGGCGCAAAATCCGCGACCTGGACCGAGAGCATTTAAGAACTCCGTTTTATTCTTTTCAAAGCAACTTAAAATATGGCGGGTAAGCATGGAATAAACGCGGGCGAGGTTACTGGCACCCATGAGTAGAAACAAAATATTGGATGGAGGTGCCATTGAATTAGCGGGAATTTTGCGGCACACCCGCAATCATAGCGCGGCTTTGCAGTTTTTGCCTCAGGTTTTTATAGAATTCTACCGTCTTGACCATATTGCCGGCTTTCAGGTGTCTTTGGCGTTGCATCTGTTTTGCGCGGCGAGCAAAACCTTTTATGGAAGAATCGTAATATTCAAAGCGACCCTTCCACCAAGCTCTTGGTTTTCCACCCCAAGTCATTTCTCCCTGCTCGCTGGGCGGCTTTAAAGTCAGACTCTTGTTGGTTCGGTCAATCTCGAAGCGATAGTCACCGAGAAAACTCATTCCTAACAATCCGTCAATATCTTTAATATGCTTTGCAATAGAGGCCTCAACCAATTGTGATTGCGCGCTTCCTGCGTTAACCGTTTGCAAGGCAACCAGCGGCATCCATTCTTCACCGCCCGCTGTGTTGAAGGGCATCTCAGCAGACGCACCGCTGTTAAAAACTCCGAGCTTTTGACCTATCTCTTCAGAGAGTGTGATAAAGGACGCGCCAGTATCGAGCATGAGATGAGCTTTTACCCTGCCATTGAGAATAACATCGACAAAGAAATTACCCCCGCTTACAGGGATGAGGGGGACCTGGACTTCACCGGAATTTGAAATGACTCGGGGAACCTCTATCGAAACCGATGGGACGGGTATAGGCGTGGCCCGGTGCGAATCACGTTCTTCTTTATGTTTGCGGAATCCCTGATTATTCTTCCGAAACTTTTCCGGTATTTTTGAAAGGTCATCGGTAAAATGAATCACTCCTTTTTCATCTTTATAGGAAAAGATGGCGGCTTCGCCCTGTGGGGCAAAGTGGAAAGGTATTAGGAGAGTTGCCACCATCCCGGCAATCCCAATACCAATCCTATTCTGTTTCAATCGGGCTGACATAGACTTCGCGGGGTTTAACTCCATCAGATGGACCTACGACACCTTCTCGCTCCATGGTTTCTACGATTCGTGCAGCCCTATTATAGCCTATCCTCAAACGTCGCTGAATATAGGAAATGGACGCTTGCCTTTCTTTAGCGACAATAGCCAATGCTTCATCATATTTTTCATCA
>DUZG01000069.1 GCA_013349585.1 Nitrospinota bacterium
CATAAAATCACCGGGTTTTGAAAGATATTCAACAACTTCCGGCAATTTTACAACACTCAAAACCCATCTTCACCCTTTATATATGGGCTCTATCGAATTTTTTAGGGACGACTAATTATCAGTTTTGATACGATAGGTATCTTCACAACAAGTTTATCAGAACCCCATAGAGTGATGAACACCGGCTTGGAATTAAAACTACGCACTGTCGAGCGATGATCCCGGAAGCGGACCAGAATGCATGGAGAAGCTGTGTTTTGCGCGTGGACCGTAAAGCGGCGAGAAAAAAATTTATTAATAAAAAGGGAAGTTGTAGCCAGACGAACATACTGGGCTTATTGATGATCCCTGATCCATAAGCAAGAGTTTGCCAGGATCGTGGAAAAAAATATGGGAAACGGATGAGACTGAAGTTTTCTGAAAGTGGTAGAGATTTGGGATCATCAGGTACGATGATTTCTATATCAACTCCGAGATTGTTTAATTCCTGTGCGTAGCAAAGAACAAAGTTTCCGGAAAAATCACCCTCAAATCGGGGGAAAGAAGTGCTAAGAAAGCTAATATTAATTCGAGGGCAAGGCTTCATAGTCGAATCCTACCCCTCTTTCCTATAATTTTACAATTAAGGATTTAGTTAGAATAAGGTTTCTCAGTTTGATTTTCTTAATCGGTTTATCAAGCTCATTTTCATATTTTTTCGTGGCAGGCTCCATATTCCGCTTATCCTTAAAAGTCCTGTTTAAATATGAAACAACAGCTTCTCTGCCATTCTCCGAGATATCAAACATAATTGACCTCACTGGTTCATGAAAAAATCCCTTTTTCTCCCGAAAAACGGGAGAAAAACCCCAGAACCTTGTATTAATGTATTGGAAAGATATGACTATTATCCACATATCCCCTTATTTGTCAATAAGTTAAATAGATATATTGAATCGGTTTACCCCTCTTGGTATTTAAAGCGATAAAAGGTACACTCTAGCTTTTGATTTTAAGGTTTAATTTTAAGGAGGAAGACCAGATGAGCTTAAGTGCGATTTTATCTATGGGAATAGGCGGGGTGGTTGCTTTTGCCGTAATTTATTATTTTATAACGGAGTGGAATGCAGATTAAAGGTGATTTGTTGACTGATTTTTGGATTAAATCGCCAATGGAATTTCTTTTCTGACCAGCGACTCCTTTTTTTCTTTAGGCCATTTCTTTATTGCCGCCTCCGTTTTTAAAGCCAAAGAGTGGCTGCCGATTTCCTGGTGAAAAACCAGTATCAGAGGTTTTTTCCCTTTTAAAGATTTGGCCGCCTTAACTCCGCCTTCCTGATGTTCCTTGTACCTTCTTTGCACGTCTTGCGTGATGCCTGTGTAAAGATGCCCCAGTTTTGTTCTTATCAGATACAAATGCCACATACCTAAATACCATCAGTGTCGAACATGGGAAGGAAATCGGACAGATCTTCTTCCTTTAATTTATTAACTGGAATGAATCTCAGAGATGCAGAGTTGATGCAGTACCTTTTTCCGGTAGGTTTTGGCCCATCGTTAAATAGATGGCCGAGATGCGAGTCTGCATTTGCAGACCTTACCTCTGTACGTGACATACCTAAGGTACTGTCGGTCAGGTTAACGACATTTTCTGGCACCAAAGGCCTTGTGAAAGAAGGCCAACCGGTATTGGACTTAAACTTGTCCTTTGAACTGAACAAAGGTTCTCCAGAAACGACATCTACATAAATACCTGCGCGCTTGTTGTCCCAAAATTTATTTCTGAAGGGAGGTTCTGTCCCATTTTTCTGGGTGACTTTATATTCCAGCTTGCTTAGTTGGTCGAGTGATTGGCTCTTGGCGCCGACTTTAACTATCCTAGGAAACTGATCGGTTCTGGATATTTTGTACTCTTTGTCATCACCCCAGAGCTTGTTGATATATTCATCGCGGCCTGAACCTGCACGGTAAACTTTGTAGCGGATATAACTCTTTTTGAAAAAATCCTGATGGTATTCTTCTGCTCGGTAGAAAGCGGAAGCTTCAATCACCGATGTTACGATTGGTTTTTTAAATCTTCCACTTTTTATTAATTTGTTTTTAGATTTTTCCGCGATTTTCTTTTGTTCTTCACTCGTATAGAAAATTCCGGTGCGGTATTGTGCTCCACGGTCAACAAACTGCCCGCCATTATCAGTGGGGTTAATATTCCGCCAGAAAACTTCTAGAATGTCCTTATAAGAAATTTTTTCAGGATCAAAATGAATCTCTACTGCTTCAGCGTGCCGTGTCTTTCCTCTTACAACTTCTTTGTAAGTAGGGTTTTTCTTTTTGCCTCCAGTGTAGCCGGACAGGGCTTGATAAACACCGGGAAGATCTTCGAACGGGTGTTCCATGCACCAAAAACAACCCCCTGCCAGAATGGCCACTTCTTCTTTTTCTGAAGCTATTTGAGTGCGGACGATCTCAGTGCTTTTGTATGAAATATTATTCGTGTTTTCGGGAAGGAATTTTGCAAGAAGAAACACGCTTACAAATAATATAAATCCAGCATAAATTTTATTCATATTTTCAGTCCTCTTTCATGTCGCATCGGAAATAAGTGAAGGTGATTTTATGATAACAAAACTTCAATCTACTTGCATCTAAGTAGCGCTCAATAAAAAAAGCTTACAAAAAATTAGGTTGATGAAAGGGCGATTACTTGTTTTTGGAACTGCGGTCTGAGTTTTGAGATTTTATTTGAGGTAGTTCAGGTTGGATGCGCATTGTTGTCTGGAAAGGGGTTATAGCTTTGTTGAACCGGCTCAACTTCATATAAATTTGTCCCAGTGTGTAATGGGCTTCTGCATTGCTGGGGTCGAGCTCTAACCTCCATTAAAGAATCCATTAGGCCTCTTTATAGCGGTTGGTCAGGAAATAAGACAACGAAAGAAAATAGTGGGCCTCCTGATAATCGGGAGTCAGCTTGATGGCTCTTTTATAATACTGACTGGCTTCCTGATGGCGTTTGTTGGCAGCATATGCCAGGGCGAGTTTTAAATTGGCTTCAGCCATATCTGGAGCCAATCGAAGGCCTCCTGCAATTCCCTAAGTTTTTAGGGATGTCTGCCCAACCGCTCCATATGCAAGAGCCAAATGGAGATGAGTCTTCGAGTCATCTTTTTGAAGCTATATCGATTTTTCAAGGGCCTTAATCGCTTGCTGATATTTTTCGCTCTTTAAAAGAGCCAGACCCAGTTCTGAAAGTAGGTTGAGGTTGTCCGGGGCTTTATCGAGCGCTGACTGTAATGTGACGATAGCCTTTTCTTCATTTGCTTCCTGAGAGAATGCAGAAGAAATTACGCTAAGAAATGCCAGGGTTATGAACAGAGCAATGGTCTTTTTCATTATGGGTTACCCAAATTATGTAGAAGCCATTTCCCCAAAGAATGGAGGTGAAATATACCCCTTTTTTGATGTCACTGTAAAGTCGGAATGTACAACACACATGGATTCAATCCGCTTGAAGAAGCGATTTTGTAAGAACAATTTCCTAAAATTTTACAAGAACCGGGTCAACTGATATTTCAAATGATTAGAGCCGGATTAGATTTTTATTTGATAAAAAGTTTTACTCGCAGGAGTGGCATCGCACGAAGCGATTCTTATCTCCTGAAATTTCAGGGTATTGCGAAGTGCATTTTTTTGCTAATGAAGAACCGGGCTCTTCTTTGAGGTAAATGGGGCAACGGGGATGAAAGTGACATGCGGCAGGTGGGTGTAAAGGCGAAGGGACATCACCGATCAATGGCTCAAAAGATTTCTGTTCTCCTAAATCAGGAACCGAATTCAGAAGGGATATTGTATAAGGGTGCTTGGGATTGTTAAATAATGTTTCCACTGGAGCTTGTTCAACAATTTTCCCGAGATACATGATTGCAACCGTATCCGCAAGATATCTCACCACGCTCAAATTATGACTGATGAACAAATAGGTTAGGTTTCGTTTTGCCTGCAGGTCTTTGAGTAAATTTAATACTTGCGCTTGTACAGAAACATCAAGAGCACTGGTGGGTTCGTCTAATACCATGAATTCGGGTTCAAGGATCAGTGCTCGTGCAATGGCAATGCGTTGACGTTGCCCTCCTGAGAATTCGTGTGGGTAGCGTTCCAATACGGAATTGCTCAATCCGACCTCTTGCATGACGCGTGAGATTTTTTCTGCCTTTTCTGTTTGCGACAAGTCTGGATAATGAATTTCCAATCCTTCTGCAATGATTGCCTCAATGGTCATTCGAGGTTGAAGGGAGCCAAACGGATCTTGAAACACCATTTGCATATGTTTGCGAAATTGCTTCAAGTCATTCCCGGTTAATTGCATTATGTTTTGACCAGAAAACTGGACTTCACCCTGAGTATGGGAATTCAGCTTTAAAATAGATTCCCCCAATGTAGTTTTGCCGCATCCAGATTCCCCCACCAGGGCAATGGTCGAACCTTTGGCTATTTCCAGGTTAATACCATCTACAGCGCGGATGTGGTTGACGGTGCGAAGAAAAATTCCTTTTCGTACCGGGAAATAAGTTCTCAGATTCTTAATGGAAATTAGAGTTTGAGTGCTTGGGGTGTGCTTGTTAATAGGTGTTTTCTGATCATTTAAATCCCATTTCGAATTTATCCCCTTGTCTAATAGATGGCAAGTAACCTGATGTTCTGGAGAAGGTGAATGCACTGTACTTTCTTTTTTGCAAACATCCATCACTGCCGGACAACGGTTTGCAAAGCGGCACCCTTCAGCATATTCGGTTGCCGAAGGGACTAATCCGGGTACCGTATCCAGAAGAAAAGCAGGCTTTTCCAGTTTTGGGATAGAACTAAAAAGAAGCTTTGTATAAGGATGCGACATGTTCTTGAAAATCTGCTCGCGGCTGCCATATTCGGCGATGCGCCCACCGTACATAATACAAAGATCATCGGCCATCTGATTTACGATGCCCATATCGTGAGTGATCAGCAATATGGCCATGCCCGTTTGCTTTTGCAGATCACTCATCAGTCGCAAGACCTGTGCTTGAATCGTGACATCCAGTGCCGTCGTTGGCTCATCGGCGATCAGGAGTTTGGGTTCACAGGCTAAAGCCATAGCGATCATCACCCTTTGTTTCATGCCTCCTGATAACTGATGAGGAAAATCATCGACTCGTTTGTGGGGATCAGGTATGCCAACTCGATCTAATAACTCAATGGCGCGTTTGCGGGAAGCCCCTTGCGAAACTTTCCGATGCTGCTTTAACGGTTCTTGCAGTTGGTCGCCGATGCGGAAGAGGGGATTGAGAGACGTCATGGGCTCCTGAAATATCATGGCAATGTCATTGCCGCGCAGAAGACGCATTTCTTCTTGATCCATTATTGAAAGATCTTTGTCTTCGAAAAATATTTCCCCTGAAGGGTGGTAACCGTTTTCGGCAATCAGTTGGATGATGGAAAATGCCGTCTGTGTTTTTCCGCAACCCGACTCACCCACCAGTGCCAGGGTTTTGCCTTGCTGAAGATCGAAAGAAACACCATCGACAGCGCGGGCAATTCTTCCCGGGCCAGCATGAAAATGAGTCGCAAGATTTTTAACGGATAAAAGCATTTTGTTATTTAAAGAGTCTTTCTGGGGTCAAACGCGTTTCTAATACCTTCACCAATGAAGGTGAGAAGGGTGATCGCCAGACTCAGGGTTACAAAGGTTGGTAGTAATATCCATAGCGCATGTAGATTGTTTTTCCCCTGGGCAAGAAGCTCTCCTAGACTTGGTGCGGGACTGGGGACTCCCAGATTGAGGAAGTCCAGACTGACCAGTGCTAGAATTCCCGCAGTCACCTCAAAAGGGAAAAAGGTTAAGACGGGAGTCAGTGCATTGGGAAAAATATGCTTGCGCATGATTTTGAAATTGGAAACCCCAAGACTCTTCGCGGCTTTCACAAATTCATAATTGCGTATTTTTAAAAATTCCGCGCGTATGTATGCCGCAATCCCCATCCATGCTGTGAGATTTAAAATCAGAAAAAGAAGTAAAGCCGATGGCACAAGAAAAGAGCTGAGGATGATCAATATGTACAGTCGTGGAATAGAACCCCATATCTCCGTCAGTCTTTGTCCCAACAGGTCTACCCAACCGCCGAAAAACCCCTGGGCGCCGCCAATCAGGCAGCCTATGAGCGTACCAGTAATTGCTAGCGAAACCCCGAAGAGCATCGATATTCTGAAGCCATAAATCAACCGAGCCAATACATCGCGGCCACGATCATCAGTTCCTAAATAATGTCCATCTATCCAGGAGGATTCTATGAGACCTTGGCCAATTGGAGACTTAGTTTGGTAAGGGGCGGCAAGTACAACATTTCCTGTGACCGAGTCTGTGGGAATGTATTTGTAGTCGTAACGAACCGGAGGCCAGAGCATCCAGAAACTTCTTGGCGAGATCTTAATATTATTGGTTGGCGGCATATGTGTTATATCGAGGTCACCCTCATCATCTTCAAAATCTCCTAGGTCCAAGCCGAGCCCGCTACTCTCTGTGTTGGTAGGCGTTGAAGTTGATGTGCCGCTTAAGAGGTTTGAAAAACTTTGGGACTTATAATCGGGCTCGCTGGGCAAGCTGCCACCAAAATCTTTTTCACTATAAGTAACGGCGATCGGGAAATAGGGTTTCCCGTCTACAACAATTATTAAAGGCCGGATATTACAAAGAATCTCAGCCGGCAGGGTTAAAACAAAAAGAGTGGCAAGAACTATAAAGCTGTAAAAAGCTCTGCTGTCATTACGAAAAACTCCCAGTTTGACTTTCAGTTCCTTGTTCATATTATCCCTGGGACTCATCAAAAGAAATTCGAGGATCTATCAAGACATAAGAAAGGTCGGTCAACAACTGACCGATCAAAGCCATCAGGGAGAAAATAAAAAGGGTGCCTAGAACAATAGGATAGTCGCGTTGAATCACCGCCTGATAAGATAGTAGGCCGAGTCCGTCCAGGGTAAAAATCTGCTCCAGCAATAGCGATCCGGTAAAAAACATAGCTAGAAATGCGATGGGGAATCCGGTGACCAGAGGGATGAGTGAATTTTTCAGTACATGTTTAAATAATACGGTTTTTTCCGATAACCCCTTGGCGCGTGCAGTCAGGACATATTGCTTGTGCATTTCTTCTAAAAAGGCATTCTTGGTAAGCAAGGTCAGAGTGGCGAATCCACCGAGGACATAGCAGAATAAAGGTGCAGCCAGATGATGCAGATAATCGGTGAGCTTATCCCATAAAGTCCAAGCCTCGTA
>DUZG01000070.1 GCA_013349585.1 Nitrospinota bacterium
ATCACCTTATCAAAGTATTATGTGTATAGAGATTTTCTGCCCAGACTGCAGCTATGGCAAACAGCCCAAAGATGAAAACATATCCACCGATCCCCACATAACCATTTATGCAGGCTGAAGTAAAAGACGCAACGTTTGAATAACCTTGTAGCCAGGTTGTAGTCGCCAGGCTTAAACTTGATCCGGCAAAAACCCTGCTGAAAGCACCCCCTAAGAAGTCTGCCTTAGCTGCGGCTTGAATGATTGAAAAACTACCCAATAATGAAAACGCATATAGGATAAGTTCGATCATCATTCTGCCCCCTTTAGACGGTTTTTAAGTGGATCATATAGTGGGGTCGAGGATATAGCAACAAACACACATAGCAGACCCATTACAAGCGAACCCCCGCGAACAATAAAAGAGAGAGCCTGCGGATCGGTAAAGGTGGCTTCAAGCCCAAAGGCGAAAGAATCAATCCCCGTAAAGGGCAATTTAGTAGTACCTATAGGCTGGCCGTTTTCTTTTTCAAAGTCATAAAAGTCAAATGTCATTGAAGTGTTGTAATAATCCCCGTTGTTTAAAGCATCCAGGTGATGGGATTCAAAAGAGGATAGGTCAAAAGTTACCTTGAAACCAACATGGCAGACTGAAGCCCATGAAGTCGTTAAGACTTCATAGCATAGGCGGTTAGTCGAGTCTTTAGATCCCATGTCTATTACTAAGGAGTCTGCACCATATTCAAAGGTTAGTTTGTAGTTGAATGATATATTTTCAAATACAGTTGAGGTTTCTGCGTAGGAGGTTGAAGGGTCGGCCATATTGATAGTCATAGAGTCAATGGCGTTTGATGAATCAAAGTCATAATACGCCCCCCACGTCTTGAAGGTGAAGTGGCCTTCACCAGAACCCCCTCTGTATGCTGTGCCTGCAGGGAAATATACCGATGAAACGCCGTCTGCGTGGTTTTGTTGCGCTTCGTACGCGGTGAACCCTGCCATTGTACCAGGTGCGGCCAAAACCATGCCAGAAACTTGGGAAGGTGTTTTATGCGTTGGATTTTCTAAGCCGTAGGCCTGGCAGATCCCGTCTTTGATATAGAGGCAATTATAATAATTATAGGTGGTTGAAGTTGGGGGGTGATTTGTCTTATACCAATCGCTGACGTTCTCGCCATTATTGACCCATTCAAAATAAGGCTCGCCGGTTGTCATAGTGGGCTGCATTGATGAAGGCATTATGCTTTCACTTTCAACCCCAAAAGCAGCTGAAGAAATAAATGCGATCATTATCGGCACACCTGCCATAATGAAAACTACGGCCAGAGCATTGAAGGCCATCCCTCTTTTTGCTGTGCTTTTCTTTGCCATTTCAACCCCTCACTTCCTTTTCCTACGGCGGAGGTTCAAATCTATTTGGCTTGTATTTTTTGCTTTTTTATAAGAATAAACGCTGTAACCCTTCTTTAATTTACGCATAGTATGGCGTTTTGAAGGAAAGCGGCTTCTCATTTTTTTGAGTAATTTAAGCCCTTCAGTTTTGGTTTTTGTTGGTTGTGAAACTAAAGCGCGGGCAAATACTGAACCCTTAACAATTTTCTTTTTATTTGTTTTTTTCTTCATAAGATCACATCATGGGGGACAGGTTGCATAGTATTCATTGAAAGCCTGCTGTGATCCCTCGCTTGAAGGGAAGTGCGACCATTGAAGCCCGAAGAAGGGAACGCCTGGCGATAATTCACTGCAGAACGGGGTCGGATATGGTGCAGGTGCAGGTATATTGTAAGGATCAACGGTTGTCTGGTAAAAGTGAACCGAATAAGTGAACGCGTCATCATGACCTTCGATCGTATAAGCTGCGGCGTGACTGTTAAATCGAGCGTCTGGGGGTGTGTGTGTCTCACCGTTGCCATCCGCATAAGGATAAGCCAGGCATTCACCGTCAAACATATCAAAGTTTGATCCGCCGTCATTGTCTATGCCGTCTTTACATTCTTCATGAATACCGATCGCTTCAAGCCCTGCTAAACCAAAAGCAAAGACTACAACCGCAACAATGGCTAAGCCAGAGGCTTTAGAGGCCACTAAGACCCCCTCACGCTCTCTTATTCAATAGTGCAGCGATACCGGCAACCATAGAGAAGGCTAAGAAGCCCATGTATGAGTTTTGCACGTCATCATATGAAGCCCAAACGCGATCCCCTTGTAGGAGATCCATTATTTCAGTGTTGAACGCTGAAAAGGCGATGAATCCAATAATAACCGGACTCCAGGACATTATAACTCTAATAAACTCGGGGTTATCTTTGTTATTCTTGATAACAGCGAAGCCCGAAGTGCCTAAAATTGTAATAAATGCACCTGCGACAGCAACACGATCAAGATAATCGGGTGCTACAGTTGCAGAGCCACTAAATGAAGTATTAGTAGCTGCAGAAACTTCATCAGGTGAAATTACTATATTCGCCGAGTCGGATATACCAACGGAGGCGATCATCCATAGAGAGAAGACCACTGCCAGAGCAGTAGCCACAGTGCCGATTTGTTTAGACCAATTTTGAGCCATAAACTCTCCGAAGGGCGCAGGTGGTATAAGGGTTAAACTGATTTTCTGGGGGTTTATCCCTAAAGGGATAACTTTTCAAGCCATATGCGCTTAACTCTGGGATCTATTTGCAGATCTCCATGAAAACTGTGTGCCTTTTGTTTGTTACCTAGATCAATGGTTGTAAAAATTGATTTTCTGCAACAAATCGAGGCAATTCTTGAACGTCTGCAGTCGGTATAAGGCCAGGCTTTTTTCAAATAATACTGCAGTTGATCGGTGGATAATTCACCTTTAACCTGGAGTATGAAGGCATACTTCACCCAATCATTCGTTTTTTTATCGAGCCGCCCTTCAATCATCACTGAATAAACCAGGATCCCGACAGCAAATAAAATACACCACCAGAACGACAGAATTGCGGCTTCATCCGCCCCACCCCACACTTCTATCTTCGCGAGTGAAACGAGCCAACGGGCAGGTCGCCTGGCGGGCAGTTTATACCACTGCACCAATACCCCCCCCTTGTAGCCTACGGCGGGGCGGCTGATGGGCTGTTGGTGGTTGCCGGTTTTTTGCCTCCGGCGGTCTTTATTAATTAATTAAGTTTAATAGGGGGTAGCCTCTCCGCTAAACTACGGAGAGCGAAAAACATGATAAAGAAAAGAGGATGGAGACAGCAACAAGAATATATGTGCGATTTGAAGAAAAGGTTATTGCGTGATAAATACCAGGCCACTTATGAAGAATGGTTTGGCCGCTTTAGTAATGATAAGGCATTGTTTTGCAGAATCTATGAAATAATTCTTGAAGAATTGGAGAACATGAAAGGCGTGAAATCAAATTATATTAGGGTCGCTGTAATGAACAAAATGGCAGAGGATAACGCCAGACTTGATCGTATAATAGACCAATTTTTAAAATTAGAAGGCGGCGAAAGAAAGTGGTAAAGATGATGAAAAGCGGAGTTCACTATTCAAGCAAAACTGATAATTGGGCAACCCCTCAATATGTGGTTGATTTTGCAGCTCGCAGGTTTGGTTTTACGATCGGTAACTTCGGCGGGTTTGATGTTGATGTGTGCGCTTCGGATTCTAACCATAAAGCCCCCGAATACTACACAGCCGACACAGACGGCCTGCAGCAGGTCTGGCGTGGTAATGTCTGGCTGAACCCCCCATATGGGCGCGTGATTGGCGATTGGGTGAAGAAGGCGGTCGAATCAGTGAATGAAGAAGAGGGCGACTGTGAAAGCGTTACACTTCTCATACCTGCCAGGACAGAGACGAAGTGGTGGCACACTATGATCGAACATGGGGCTGAAGTGGTCTTCATCAAAGGCCGGTTGAAGTTTGGCGATGGCAAAGGTTCTGCCCCGTTTCCGTCTGCTCTGGTTCACTTGAAACAGAACGGTAAAGATGACGTTATAACAACCTATGAGGCTATTCTATGAGTGAAGAAAAAGTGACCCGTCTGGAGTTCGTTTTATTTGGCCTATTTATGGGCTGTATGTTTGCTATGCTGGTTTCAATGTGGATCGTTATGTTGGTGGTGTCTCAATGATAGCAATAGTTGATCTCTTTTGCGGCGGCGGCGGCTTCAGTGAAGGTGCTATGCAGGCGGGGGCTGTGGTGGTTCTCTCGATAGATGCCTGGCACCCCGCAGTAGTTACTCACCGAATGAACCACCCGAACACACCCTGCTTGAAGTTTGAATTGGGTGGTTCAATTGAAGAATGTGCAGCTCTCATCAAAATGTATTTGCCAGACGGTTGCCATTTTCACCTTCACGCTTCGCCACCATGCCAGGCACTTTCAAACGCTTCAAGTGCGAACCCTGCAGACGGGTTGGGTTTGGTCGATTGGGTTTTACAATTGGTTGAATACATGAAACCGGACAGTTGGAGTCTTGAAAATGTGTTGCCTTTGGGCAAACATTTGAAGGCGCGAGAAGTGCCATTTGAAAAACTCAATTCTGCAGCCTTTGGAGTTCCGCAGTTGAGAAAAAGAGTTTTTGCAGGTGAAGGTTGGGTGGCGAAGGAGAGCCATTCAAAGGATCAATTTGTTTCAGTTCTGGATGCTTTGCCACACCTTGACGGGGAGTTGCAGATCGTATCAAGAAGGCGTAAAAAGGGCGAACAGCCTCAAGCATACAGCCCAACAAAACCTGCACACACTATAACCCAATTACCAGGTGTAATTGAAGAGTTCAAATTAAATATGGCAGGTTATGGTAAATCAACCGGCAGAAGTGCCAGAGCCCATGATGTGAACCTTGACGCGCCTTCCCATACCATTTGTAATAACACACCAATAATAAGGAAAATAACACACACTGAAGTATTCAAAATTGAATCTATGGGGGCAAATGCAAAACGTCACCGCGATACCCCATTAGATGAACCTTCAAGGACAATATGCGGATCTGGTAATCAAGTCGGGGCGAGGTTATTCAAGCACACTTTGAACATGGTCGGGGCGGCTTCTTCACTATCAAGGAGGGCAGTTTCAAGTGACGTTGATCTTGATTCACCTTCAAAAACGATCACTAACCAAACGCCAATAATAAGAAAGATAACACACATTAGAGGCACTTCAAGAACAAACCCGATCGTTCAAGAAGGAGTGCATAAGGGCAACAAATTAAAAGAGTTCCCCGATGGTTTTAGAACGCTGGATGAGCCTGCTTATACTGTGTGCCATAGAAGCCTTGATGTTCACCAAAAGGCCGAGCGTGTGCGGTCATTAACCATAGAAGAAACCTGCACCCTGCAGGGGTGGCCTGGCATGAAAATACCAGGCACACCCAAAGTAATTAAGAAAAAGGAGGCATGGCAGATCATCGGCAACATGGTCTGCCCGCCCGTAGCAAAAGCAATAATTGAGGGAATAATAATATGAAAAAAGATAGACAAAAAACAAAAGAAAAGAAGCGGGTTCAATCCTTTAATTTAAGCGACAGTTGCATAGATAAATTAAACCACTTGAGCGACATAACAAAGGCACATAATAAAAGTGCGATCGTTCAAAGGTTAATTGAGCATCAATATATCATGGAGATGGCAAAGCGTGAGAAGGCACAGGGTCGAATCTTAGACTATACAGAGCCACATATTCAAACCTATGAGCAGCGCAAAGGATATGCCAACGCCAAAGGGCTTGAATCCCCTCGATGCAATCCGAATCATATGAATGGCAGTTGCGGGGTCTGTGATGAATTAGACCGCCAGGCTGAAGGTCAAAAACAATTAGAAGACTCTTTTCTGGGGGGAATAAATTAATGCGGTTCTTGAATACTATTCATGAATGCCCTATTTGCGCTTCGCCGGTATGTGAAGCACCTATTGGATCGGGTCGCCTGGCTTGTATTAATTCAAACTGTGGCTATATGTCCGAAGCGGTTGAGTCTGGGGTGACAGCATGAGTTGTTACTTTGTTATTGTCTGTAAAAAGAGAAGCGAAGGTGAAGATCTCATTTATTGGAGGCCAGACCGATCGGGTTACACCCCAAACCTAACTGAAGCAGGGCGATATTCTGGGCGTGAATTAGAAGACTGCGCAGGTGATAGTTTTGATTGGTACGCGTTGAAGTATTACGTGCCAACGCCGCCAGGTCAAACATACATAATACCGCCGAGAGAGTATAGAGAGCTGCAACCATTCGCGGGGGTCAATGAATGATCGAATGCGAATCCGCGAGCTGCAAAACTCGCGTGTATGATGGTTCAAGGGGCATGAATGCGAACGGCGAAGCCAGGCGAAACAGGTTATGCGGCAGGTGTGTACGTTTGGCAAAAGAGGCCAGAATATGCTCGACCAAAGGGTGCAGCACTGTTAGATCAAAATACGCTAAGAATGCGACCCGTTGCGCGGCGTGTGTGCGACTTGAAAGGGGTAAAGTGATTAAGCCCCCAAAGCCAAAGAATAGACGCGTTAAGGGTGTGTTTATACGCGACTGCAGAAACGGTTCAACGGATTATATTAAGATCGGGATCGTTGCCAAAAGCGGACATATTCATTTATTTAAGGAGTGGATTTAATGATCTGTTCAAAGTGTGAAAAAGAAGTGATAGTTAATTGTTCAAGCGGCAGTGGTGTGATTTGTTTTCCTTGTTATTCTGGGCGTAGTTTGAAACTGTACGCGGCGGCTTCGGATTTGATTATTAGAAGAGGTTGGGGTCATCATGTGACAGGGTGGGTTTTAGCCCCTTCCTATGCTTCATGGGCTAATAAATTAACCGATCACATTATGCCCTATATGGTTGATAATGGCGCATGGACTGATCACCTAAAAGGAGTTGAACGGAAGCCAGAAGAATTACTCGATAGAACATTGAAACTATGTGAGCGAGTTCTTGAGTCTGGGGCTTCAGTGCGTTTTATGGTTCTGCCCGATGTGGTCGGATCCTGGCATAAAACCAAATTAAGCCTTCAATCAATAGATAAGCCAGAGGGCTTCAAATTGGCTTTGCCGATACAGGACGGTTTCAAGGTTGAAGACGTTAAGTTAATGGTTGAAAAGTTTGATCCTTCTTATTTATTTATAGGGGGTTCTGGCTATTCTTTCAAAAAACACGCTATTGAAAACTTAAAGTTTTTGAATATACCCTTTCATGTTGGGCGGGTTCATAAATTAGAACACCTCTGCGAGTTATCCTTAATTCAAGAGGTTGAATCAGTTGATACTTCAACATTTTCAAGACCCCAAAGAAAACAAAG
>DUZG01000071.1 GCA_013349585.1 Nitrospinota bacterium
GTGATTCCTAATCCACCTGTCAGAATGGTCCAGTTGGAGCGCTGCAAAGCCTGTTCGACACATTCTTCTATAATAGAAAAATCATCCCCTATTTTGGTTATGCGCGAAACTCCGGCCCCAGAATCATAAATACGCTCTCCCAAATACTTGGAATTGGTATCTACGATCAAACCACTTATCACCTCATCGCCGATAACCAGAATTTCTGCTGAATTTGAACCGCTAAAAGTCATAAAGAATATATCCGAAATTATTTATTTATGATTTTACGCTTACCAAGAGCTAGGTTCGAGAAAAATAATACGATTTCGAGTTGCAAAGCCATATTTAACATTTACCTGCTACAATATTTCCACCAAAAATTATTGCGTTGAAACTACTTAAAAATGAATGAAAAAGAATTGTTACAGGATTTATTGAGTGAGAAATCCGCCTTGCGACAAAATGCAACGCGGGCTTTATGGGATCTTTGGTTCAGCCAGGCAGGCGACGAAGCAGAAATCCGAATTCGCGAAGGAACACAGTTGTTGGATGATCAACAGTATCAAAAAGCCCAGGAGATATTTGAAGATATCGTGATTGATTGCCCGAGGTTTGCCGAAGCTCACAATAAACTTGCTACAGTATTATATATGCAAAAAAAATATTTCCCAGCGATCGAAGAATGTGAGGTCACCCTAAAACTCAACCCCAATCACTTTGGTGCCTGGAATGGACATGGCCTCTGCTTATTTCAGATTGCCCGTTACCCCGAAGCTATCAAAAGTTTTAAAACAGCCTCAACCCTTCAACCGTATGCTGAATTCAACAATATTTATATTGCTAAATGCAGGGGCCAACTGAATTGAGCCAACCTGCCGACCTAACTTCCGAAGCTAAAACACAAAAAACTTATCGATGCGATTTATGGCGAGGCGGATTCGAAGGAGTTCTTTCCTCCGGCGCACAAACGTTTTGCCTGTTCATAGCGATTCGATATTTCAATGCGGGTGAAAATACCAAAGCATTAATCGCCGCCGCACCCTTTATGGGAATGTTCCTTTCCATGGTGCTATTGCATTATGCCTCCCTGACAAATTGGAGAAAGTCTACCTGGGGTGCCTTGCCCTCACTGATTTCAGGAGTTTGCCTAGTTCTTGCGGCATGGACAGAGTCCCTTACTCAATTTGCCTGCATGGTGATTGCAGGCTATATCTGCCGCAGTTCCCTGTTGCCCTTTGTTACAGATATTTATGGCGATAATTATCCGGCAGATAAACGCGCAGCTTATTTTTCCAAGCCTCTATTACTTTCAGTAGGGGTTGCAGCTCTTTCTGGTTTGATCGGGTCTTGGTTTCTTGAATCAGATATCAAAAACTATCATTGGATTTTCACATTCCTCGGGTTTTGCGCCATCGCAAAAGCTCTAGCCATTTATTCCATGCCTTCCAAAACGGTCGAAAAAACTCCTCACACCCACCCGTTTGGAAATATGAAATATGTCTGGTTAGATAAATCTTTTGGCTATGTACTGCTGACCTGGTTCATCATGGGTTTTGCCAACCTTTGGACTCTACCACTTCGAGTGGATTATATTACTGCTCCGGAATGGGGCATTGAGGGATCTGCTATTTTTGTAGCGATGATTATTACTGTAATCCCAGAGACCTTAAGAATGCTTCTCATTCCGTTTTGGGCTTCCCTGTTCGATAAGATGAATTTTGTCGTGCTGCGAATGATATTGAATCTGTTTTTTGGTTTGGGAGTTCTCTTATTCTTTGTAACTTCAAACCCCTGGGTAATTGGTATGGGATCGGCTTTGATAGGCGCCGCATTCGCGGGTGGTAGCATTGCCTGGAACCTTTGGGTCACTAAATATGCACCACCCGGAAAGACGGGGGCCTATATGTCTGTGCATGTCAGCCTCACAGGTATCCGGGGAACCATTGGCCCGATTCTTGGATATTGGACCGTCAACCAAATTGGTGCCCAAAATATTGGAATTCTTTCCTTCTTAATGATGCTCTTTGCTACCCTTATGCTCATCCCCGAAATCAAACATGGGCGCAATATGCTGCTGAAGGGTAAGTCTTTATAAATAAAGGACTGTTTGCTATAATAAAAGATAAGGTTTTACCTTTTTTTTTCCGCTTAAATATAAATAAACTTTATATTCCCTGACCATGAATCGGAAAAATTTTAGTTTAAAAGATATCCAGCAACTCAGCGACCATTATTCTCAGGCAGGAATACCGGAACCTGTTGCTCTGTTCCAAATCATTCAAGGATACTATCCTTCTGGACAGACACCTGATTCCGTAAGCCCCGTTCCATTTGAAACTTTAATTGGAAAAATAAAAGCCTCGAGCAATTCCCCTTCCCTTCCAGAACAAACAGACGACCAAAAATCCTGGCTTAATTCGGTGCGCGAAAAATTGAATAGTGAATTGTTTGCATTGATGTCTGAACGTGGCAATCGTGCTTCGCTGTCATTGGACTCTGACTTCACCTTCATCCAGTTTGAAGGGACAACAAAAATGGGGCCCACAGTTCAACCTCGAAAGTTCAAAGAATCAGAAATCATATCTAATCTTCCAGAAGAACTAAAAGCCGAATTTGAAAACCAACTGCAAAGACTCAAAGATAAAGAAGAACTCGCCAACCAGCAAATGAAAGAAATTCTTGAAAAGGAAAAAATCCTTGAAGAGAGCAAGGTGGCGATGAAAAAGGAAATATCCGAAGCCTTTCAAGTAGAAAAAGAAAAAGGGCAGATCAAAATTGTTTCCGAACAAGATGAAAAGAAACCTTTGGAATACGATGATGCTATAGCCAAAGCCGAATGGCCTTTAGCCATCCGCCAAAGCCTGGGTTCTGCTACCCCAAGTGAACAAAATGTCCACATCACCGAATATCTTTACAAGTTCAGCGAAAAATGGGACAAGTCGATCAAGGTTCCCGACGGAATATTTTTGATGGGACACCCGCGACAAAAAGATTCCGCGCCACATCGGGAAATAACAATTGAAAAGCCCTTTTTAATAAAAAAATACCCAGTAACAAATGTGGAGTTTTATAAGTTTATAAACGAAACCCAATACAAAACAGAGGCAGAGACCCTTATTGATGCAATCGTTTATCACAATGGCAACTTGGCATTGCACGGTAGCGGCGGACCCCATAGAAATACATCTTTTCCCAACCCCAGTCTAACGCCAGATAAAAATGCTTTCTGGCTTTGCCCTGATGGGCAGCCTGACTCTCTTTATGGGAAGCACACTCACCCCGTGACACAGATAACATGGAACGATGCTAAAGCTTTTTGCAAGTGGAAAAGTGAAGCAACCGGGCAAACCATTCGGCTTCCCTTTGAAAAAGAATGGGAATACGTCGCCAGCAATTTTGGCAAAATGGATGCCAATCAATTCTTCTGGGGTGAGGATAGAGTCGTCGAGTTTTGTAATATTGAAGAAACTGGTATTTGCGGCACCTTACCGGTGGACCATTTACCGGAAAATGAAAACTGCGGCGGAGTCGCAGGCTTATACGGGAATGTTTTCGAGTGGGTGGAAGACACAAAAAACCTTCCTGAAAATGGGCGTAGTGGCATGTCCAATGGTCTAACGTATAAAATTGCCCGGGGCGGAAGCTTTATCACCCACTTTAAACATATTGCGCCCTGGCGTCGTATTTCTTTCGTTAAAAGTTATTGCACTTCTTTTCTTGGATTTCGTACTGTTTGCGAAGATGTATAGGGCGTCTATACCTTGATCCCATTCGAAAAAATTGATATAAATACGTCTTATATAGACTCAGCTTAAAATATTTTCAGGAGGTTGAATTTTTGAATAAGCCCTTAGTAGGAATCGTAATGGGAAGTGACTCAGATTTCCCTATAATGGAAGAAGCTAGCAAGGTTCTTGAGGAATTTAATGTTGCCCATGAAATATTGGTAACTTCTGCTCACCGGACCCCGGAACGCACCCGCAAATATGTACAAGGGGCTAAGCGAAGAGGTCTTCGTATCTTTATTGCTGGAGCCGGTGGTGCAGCTCATCTTGCTGGAGTGATTGCCGCCGAAAGCACATTACCTGTTATTGGGGTTCCCATTAATTCCACACCATTAAACGGACTAGACTCCCTCTTATCAACCGCACAGATGCCCGGAGGAATTCCTGTTGCAACGGTAAGCATTGGAAAGTGGGGAGCAAAAAATGCAGGACTGCTTGCAGTTCAAATTCTAGCATTAGCAGACGACAAGCTTGCCACCCAACTTGTAAAGTATAGAAAGCAACAGGCCAAAGCAGTCGAACTAAAAAGTAAAAAATTGAAAACACCTCATGCCGCAAATTTTAAAGGTTGAACCCAGTTCATGGGAGAGCACTCTCTCTGAGACAAGAAAGATCCTGAATGCAGGTGGGGTTGTAGCTTTTCCCACCGATACGTTTTATGGTCTGGGAGTGAATCCTTATAATAGAATTGCTGTAGATAAGATTTATGAAATAAAAGGTCGTGATCCGGAGAAACCACTCCTTCTCCTCATTGACTCCGTTACGAAATTAGAAAACCTTGTTGAAGAACCCTCGGCCGCCTGCATTAAACTTATGCAGGTTTACTGGCCAGGACCTTTAACACTTCTTTTAAGCCGAAACCCTCTTCCATTCACGAGAATATTACAGCGAACTTAATTGGGATAAGGCAACCAGGGAACACGGTCACACGAAAGATTTTATCCGCGCTGGATCACCCCTTGACAGCGCCCAGCGCAAATATCAGCGGAGGGACTCCGTCAACAACTGCACAACAAGTGCAAGACATCTTTGGCGAAAAGGTTGAGCTCATTCTGGATGCAGGTGATTGCAAGGGAGGAAAGCCCTCTACCATTATCAATGCCACTGACACCCCTGCCCGACTCATTCGAACAGGAGAAATAAACTTTAATAATATCCAGAAATGTTTAAACGGATGTCTGCAAACTCAGGAGTCATTATGATATTCGGCACAGGACTGGACATCATTGAAATAGACAGAGTTAAAAACTCTATAAAGAAATATTCGCCAAAATTTGAACAAAAAATATTCACAACCACCGAAATTGATTATTGCCAATCCCAAGGAGACCCTGCCAAACATTTTGCGGCTCGGTTTGCCGTAAAAGAAGCGGTATCGAAATGTCTGGGAACGGGAATTACAGGAGTCTTAGGGTTTAAAGATATGGAAGTAATCAATGAAAAAACAGGAAAGCCCATATTAGTAATGATAGGAAAAGGCAAAGAACTTTTCGAGAAGCTTGAGCTTAAATCCATCCACATCTCCATTTCTCACGATAACACCCATGCAATTGCACATGCCATTGCGGAGCAATAAGCAAACTCTTGAAACCAATTCGGCATTTCCTTGAATATATTCTCGTCCGCATTCTCATACTAGGTCTAACCCCTCTTTCGCAAAAACAGGTGGTCACTTTTGGTAGATATTTAGGGGCTCTGGTCTTTCGTTTTTCGGGGAAACGGAAGAAAGCAGCTTTCACAAACATGGATATTATGTTTTCTGACAGCTACTCGCCAGATCAGAAAAAACGAGTCGTAAAAAATTCATTTGAAGCTCTCGCTATTTCCGCCGTGCAAAGTGTTTGGGTCACTACGAATACTAAAGAAAGAGTTCACGGGTTAATAGAAGGAGAACCAAAAGGGCTCGATATCCTTAAAAAATGTCTTAAAAAAAAGAAGGGGATATTTTTTCTAACCGCACATTACGGAAACTGGGAGATAATGGGTCTACACCACGGCTTATTGAAAGTTTGCCCTTTATCTTCTATTGTACGCAAATTAGACAACCCCTATCTGGATAAATTCGTAACCAAGTTAAGAACTACAACCGGCAACCAGGTATTTTACCGTGATGACTCACTTTTAAAAATTGTTCGGGAGTTGAAAAATAACAGTAGTGTGGCCGTGATGATGGATCAAAACACAGCAAGAGGCGGCTTGTTCGTAGATTTTTTTGGATTGAAGGCTTCTACCCCGCGTGCTGTTGCGCAATTAAGTTACAGGATGGGGACTCCGGTTCTACCTCTGTTTTGTTACCCCACAGAAAAGGGAACTTATAATATTGAATATGGGCCTGAACTAACCCTTGAAAAATCAAATAACAAAGATCAAGATATTCTCAACTGGACTCAGCAAATGCAAACATTCATAGAGTCTGTTATACAAGAAAACCCCACACCATGGATGTGTGGACACAGACGCTGGAAAACTCGCCCTCCTCAAGAAAAGAAAATTTATTAAGCCCGAGTAACCCATGAAATGTCCCGCCTGCGAAAACGAGTTAACTGAGGACAAGGTTTCAGGTGTTCAAGTCAATGTTTGTCACGGCTCATGTGGAGGGCTTTGGTTTCATATTACACAGACAAGAAAGATTGAACATCTCAAACCAGGAGCAGGATCTGCGCTTCTTCATTTTGAATTAGCTGATGGAGTAAAAACCTATCGTGGGGCGGAACACCCCTGCCCTCATTGCAAAACCACATTACTTTATAGACATTTTTACAGCCGAAAATTCGATACAGAGGTCAATCAATGCGCAAAATGTAGCGGATTCTGGATTGATGTGGGCGGGCTTGTCAAAATAATAAATTCGCAACAGGAGGAAAGGAAAGAGTTACTTGAAAAATATTTCACTGCCATTATGAGTGAAAAAATTTCCGGAATGAATCTGGGGAATCAAGATGTAGCAGAAGCAGCAGCATTTATAACTGCAATTTTTAATTTTCTAAATCCACAATATTAGTTTTTTTCTAGAGACTAATTAATTTATACCAATAAACAAGAACTCGAAAAAAGAGCCTATCAGCTAATAATATGGTTGATGGGGAAAATTATCTACTAAGTATTAACTAAGCATTATTATAAGCAGAGGCCTTTATTTACAGGTAAGTGGCCTTTTTTTTTGCCCTCAAATGTGTCTTAGCAAGCTGTGCTTTTATGACCTGACCCGAAAGTCGAACTGTTTTTAGGGAGCAGGTCATGGTAGTCAACTGGTACATGATATGGCTTTCCATAAGCACCTCAAGAGCAATGAGTAAGCAATTTTTGTTTTTTTTCATTGCCGGTGAAGTGTTATATTGCAGGATGGAATGTAAAAATATATGAAAGTTGGCATAAAGAAAATTGAATATTATCTTCCGCCGGAAATGGAAGGTA
>DUZG01000072.1 GCA_013349585.1 Nitrospinota bacterium
CGCTCCAGCATTTCAGGAGATAGCACAAACCCTGCCAGATATTAGAATCGTGATTTTTCGTATGAAAAAGGTTCCACATATTGATCAGACAGGTCTCTACGCTATGGAGGAAGTTGTCACAGCATTGGAGGCCAGGGGGATTGCTGTAATCATGACAGGTCTTCGAGAACAGCCCAAATTAATGCTGAAACGAATCAATATAATTCCCGGGTTGATCCCTGAACAATTTCTTTTCTCTACTTTTGAGAAATGCATAGAATGGTTGGATGAAGAACTGTCGGACCGGGAAAAAGCAGATATGCATTGTTTTTTTGATGATTTAAAGGATGATCGAGAAAAGCTGAAGCTATCACCTAATTACAGGCTTTAAGTTTTGCTATGCTAATTATTGATATCTTATATATAAATCAGTCCTTCTTTACTCCACGGTTTTAGAGGAGTGGACTGAAGAATAGATTCGGTTATTTTAAAGCCGGATCTTTCACAGGAGTAGAGATGTTTAATTTTAAAGATATGATGATAGGCAAAAAAATTGGCCTGGGTTATGGGGTCATCACCTTTATTTTAATGGGGGTGGTGCTGGTTACTATTCAGCAAGTGAAAACCATGGAAACCATCACGAAAAGGGTTGTCGAACTGCGGACTCCAACAGCTTATGCCAGTCTCATGATGTTGAATGGTATCAACCATTCGCTGGCTTCGCTACGAGGTTGGATTATTCTAGGAGATCCAAAATTTCAGACGGAACGAGCCCTTGCTTGGGCAGAGCAAATAGATCCATCCCTCAAACAGATGCATGAGCTTGCCTCCGACTGGACAGATCAAGAGAATAAAACCCGGTTGAAAGCTATCGAAAAGGAGATTGATGCTTTAAAGATGTCTCAACAGAAGATCGAAGATATAGCGCGAACCCCGGAAAACTATCCAGCCCAGAAAATTCTATTTGATCAAGCAGAGCCTTTGGGGAAAAATATCGTGGCTATCGTCTCTAAGATGATCAAGTTGGAAATGAAAAATAAAATGGCTATCCAAAATAAACGACTGATAGGAGTTTTAGCCAATATAGAAACTACAATCAGTCTATCTTTGGAAAGGGCCGATGAGTTTTTATTGTCTGGCAAACAGGAATTTAAAAATGAGTCTCAGGAAAACTGGAAAAAAAATGTCGAATATATGAAGACATTACAGGGGAATAAAAAAAACTTGAGTGGAGAACAGTTGAGGAATTTTGAAAAGCTGCAAGGCGGCCTCAATCAATTAGGTCCATTAATGGAAGATATTATTCGTATCCGATCTGGAGAAGAGTGGAACTGGGCTAATCATTGGGTGCAAACTCAGGCCGCTCCAGTAGCATTTCGAATTAAGGAACTATTGAATGATATGAACGTCATTCAGGAACAATTGTTAGAAAATGATATTGATGAAATTTCCAACAGAACTCATTTTTTGATCGTTCTTTTGGTGGCATTATTTTTCGCAGCGGCTCTGATCATTGGAGTATTGGGGGTAAGCATCACTCGCTCAATCAGCGAACCAATTCTGAACGTCAGTAAATTGGCCGATGAGCTAGTGCATGGAAATTCCAGAAAAAAACGATTGCCGATTCAGTCAACAAACGAGTTGGGAACTTTGAGCCATAGTTTTAACGAACTTTTAGACAGATTGCAGGAAGATAAGCCAAATTTAAAAGATTGACTGGTTTACAAAAATACTACTAACCCAAGCGTCCTATGAAAAAGGGATTGTGTTCTTTCTCTTGCCCCACTGTAGTCGCAGGCCCGTGACCTGGGTAAATGCCGGTAACATCTGGCAGACGTAATACCTTTTGGGTGATGGAATTAAATAGATCGTTCCAAGAAGAATTTGCGCGTCCCATAGACCCGGCGAAGATCACGTCTCCTGAAAGCAAAGTTTGGTTTATTAGATAAGAGACGCCACCCGTTGTATGGCCAGGTGTTTCTATGCATGAGATTCGCAATTTACCAAGCGTCAATTCATCCCCATCCTTTACAACTTTGAAATTACGACTTCCCTTAGGCTTGGGTTCATTGTGATCAATGTAGGTAGGGCAATCAAAGGCATCGCTAAGTTCTCCCAAACCGCCTGCGTGGTCTGGGTGAGCATGGGTTAATAGAATCATATTAGGACGAACGCCCATCTCGCGGGCCTTGTTGATGATCGTTTTTGGGTTTGCTCCGGTATCCACCACCGCAGTTTCTCCCGTCGCTTTACAACGTAACAGGTAACAATTTACAGGATACTCCCCCATAAACACACTTAGGCAAACCAAATCAAAATCCGGATCAACGGCGGGTTCTTTCGGTATCCATCGTTCTTGGGCACTATCAATCAGGGTAGGTCCATCTAAATCCAACGCCTTCGCAAGCTTTAATACAATCGAATCCTCCGGTGTCAATTGATAGCTTTCTATCCGCTGGATGTCGTCTTTCGGGAGGTCCGTTTCTCGAACAAGGTCGTCCTGCGACCATGCTTTGCCGTCGCGGGCCTTTTGTAAAATATCTCCCAATTCATCTTCGAGCGGCATTGTGTTCTTCTCCTGAAGGGTACATTAATAAATATAAATTAATTTAAAACTCTATTTCATTCGTCCCTTAAATATTAATTCCGCCACACCTGACTTATCAAGTTCACCCTTATCCGCTTCAACGAGACGCTGGTATTGTTTGAAAGTGGCTTGCGCCAGCGGCAATTTTAATCCGGCGGACTGTGCCATGTTGAGGGCGATTCCAGAATCCTTAGCGGCATGGGCGGCAGAGAAATAGCATTCATGATCCCGATTTTGCATGTCTTCGCCGTCTGTCTCAAGAACGCGCGATGCCGCACCCGTCTGGCCAAAGACCTCGCGAAGCATTGTCAGGTCAAGCCCGAGCGCATCTCCAAGGCCTAATCCCTCTGCCAGCGCGGCGGTGTTGCAGTTCATAACCATATTGACAAGCGCTTTCATCCTTGCCGCATCACCGGCGGGGCCAATATAGAGGAGTTTTGAACTCAGCGCTTCAAGTAATGTGTGAGCCTTTTCAAATACCGGTTTTTTACCTCCACACATTAAATAAAGTGTTCCCTCTCGCGCCTGCGTAATACTGCTGGCCATAAGCGCTTCGAGATTGGTTCCCCCCTTTCTCTCGACGAGACTTTCCGCCTTGATGTGTGTTTCGGGGCCGACCGTGGCAAAATTTATAAATAATCGGTTCTTTGCGTGGGCAAGTAAACTTGAAGGGCTGGTTTCCGAGAAGATCTCATCCATTGCCGCATCATCCGTCACCACCGTCAGTACAATATCGCTTAATTCAGCAACACGAGCAGGGGAAGATGCCGCCTCGCAAGACAGTTCGTTCGCTAAAGACTCTCCTGCTGGAGCATGATTGTCTTGAACCGCAGTAATGTTATATCCCTTATCTTTGAGGTGCCGAGCCATATTGGCACCCATGCGGCCAACTCCTACAAAACCGATACGACTTGTCATGATTTAAACTTTCCTTTAATTGATAAGTGGGGTTAACAGACCCTTATTCCTTATACCAGATTTTGGTTTTAGCATATGAACATAAACATGAAGACTCTGCATATTCGTTAGGGTTGATTGTGATACGCAAGTTTATATATAATTGAATTGTTGAGTGCTAATTTTTTTTAACTGGAAAAAGGAGACTGCGGTGTTTGTCGAGAGGAATAATCAGTTTTCAGTGGTATGCAATGCCCGAGTAGCAGACAAATGTTCTGAGAATGGGGGGTGGTGCGACAGTGAGGAAGAAGCGCATGAGTGGGTAGAAGATGAATGCTGGATATTTTCGGGAGAAGGGTGGTTCTGCATTGAATGTAACTCCCACTATATGAGAAACCTATCCCAAACCCGACGAGACAAAGGCTTGAATAAGCTGCTGCCCGATGGATGGGACGATGACCTGGAAGTTGGCATCGAAACCGTAAGATAAACACCCACCTTAACCCGATTTCCTGTAAAAACAGGTAAGTATGGTGTTAAAGTTCTTTTTGCAATTCCTTAAGCAAGGCAAAGCACATCCCTATCATTATTAGTGCGAAGGGGAGTCCTGAAGCGATGGCGGCAGTTTGTAAGGCTTGCAAGCCACCGGCCAATAATAATACTGATGCAATCACACCTTCGGTCACTGCCCAGAAAACTCTCTGGTTTTTAGGTGGGTCCTGATCGCCTCCAGCAGTCAATATGTCGATCACTAAACTACCTGAATCTGACGAAGTCACAAAAAAAGTTACGATGACTAATGTGGACAAGGCCGCGGTAACTTTCTCCATTGGGAGGTAGGCCAAGGTTTCAAACAGAGCAGTGCTGACGTTTGCAGAAACGGCTTGAGAAATAGGGGCGCCTCCAAATATTTCCAAATGGAGGGCGGTGCCGCCGAAAACGCTCAACCAGACAAATGTTGCAAACACTGGAGCGAAGAATCCTCCTAGAATAAATTCGCGAATGGTCCTTCCTTTGGAAATGCGGGCGATGAACATTCCCACAAACGGTGCCCAGGCTATCCACCAGCCCCAGTAGAAAATGGTCCAGCTGGACTGCCAATCCGGTTTTGCGACCCATTCGCTCCAATAACTGAAATAAAAGATATTGCTGACATAATTGATCACTCCATTCCCAAAAGTTTCCAAAATAAACATTGTTGGGCCAAGGAAAAATACAAAGGCAATCAGAATTATGCTCAAACAAATATTGAAATAACTGAGTCGACTAATGCCTTTCTCAAGACCCAGCACCACTGACGCGGTGGCACATGCGGTGATGATAGCAATCAAAACAACCTGTGTCATTTTGGTTTCGGGGAAGTAACCCAGAAAATTTAAGCCGGAATTAACTTGCATGGCTCCCAATCCCAGCGAGGTGGCTACGCCAAACATCGTCCCCACTACGGCGAATATATCGATAGCGTGCCCCCACGGTCCATAAATTTTATCTCCCAGTAAAGGATAGAAACAGGATCGAATGGTTAAAGGCAGGCCCTTTCTATAAGAAAAGTAGGCGAGGGAAAGTCCGACGACAATGAAAACGGCCCAGGCGTGCAGTCCCCAGTGAAAAAAAGTGATTCCCATAGCTAGGCTGGCAGGAGATAGCTGCGAATCGATGCTGGGCGGATTGGTGAAATGCTTGATAGGCTCGGCGATACTCCAAAATACTAATCCGATTCCCATTCCCGCGCTGAACATCATGGAAAACCAGGTTGTATATCCGAATTCAGGTTTGTCATTAGGTTGCCCTAAACGGATGCGGCCAAACCGGCTAAAGAGAAGAAAGAATATGAAAATAAGGAACAGGATCGTGGAAATTGTGAACACCCAACTGAAATCTTTCACAATGGTGGACTGAACTGAATCAAAAATATTTTTGGATGATTCGCCAAACAAAGTTGCCATCAAAATAAAACCCAGCATGATAATAGCCGATATGACAAATACTGTAGGGTTGGTTCTTTTGAAAAATAGAAACGGTTGGATTTTTATTTTAGATTCCATGGAGGAAGTTTTGGTTGGGAATAGGATTAATAATGAAGATTTTATAATAACTATAAGTGAAAAAAATCAGAAAAATAAATTTCTCACCATTTTTTGAGTTATAGTCAAATGTGGTGTATGGAGTCATGATCAAGCGGCGCTCCTTTGACGTTCAAAAGTTTCCTCATCTACTCCATCAATAAATTTTACGCCATTGATAACATCGGCTAATCGCCGAAATCCTCTCAGTTTTCTCCAGCCTTTTTCTGCACTCAAACCAAGTTTATAAACCATGGTCAGTATGGTTGTTCTACTGACGCAGGCACGGGTCTTTTTAGTTCTCAGCCGAATCGTAGAGAAGGTCGATTCAATCGGGTTGCTGGTTCTAATATGTGGCCAATGGTCAGCAGGGAAATCATAAAAGGCTAAGAGTTCCTCTCGATCTTTTTCAAGGCACTGGGCCGCTTTTGGATACTTGAGTTCATAAGCTTTAATGAATAGGTCGAAGGCCTTCTCTGCATTTTCTCTGATTTCCGCCATCCAGATATCATGGATATATTGTTTTGCTTTTGCCTGACTGTGTTTTGGGAGCTTGTTGAGAATGTTTGCCGTCTTATGAACCCAGCAACGTTGGCTACGGGTTTGAGAAAAAACTTTCCTTACTGCTTTCCAAAACCCTAATGCGCCATCACCCACAGCCAGCTTGGGTGATCTAAAGCCTCGGTCTTTAAGACTGAGCAACACCTCTGCCCAACTCTGCTCTGATTCTCGATAGCCATCTTCAATAGCAAGGAACTCTTTATCACCTCGACTGGTTACGCCAATAATAACTAGAATGCATTGCTTGGCATCATCACTTCAGATGTTGAAATAAATACCATCTGCCCAAATGTAAACATAATGCTCTTTAGAGAGGTCCCTCACTCTCCAATCATCATACTCACTAACCCAACATTGTTTGAGGCGACTGATTGTTCCTGCCGAGAGACCTTTTGCATCCCTCCCCAATAACGTCGCCAAGGCTTCTGAAAAATCACCGGTTGAGATACCTTTGAGGTAAAGCCAGGGCAATACTGTTTCCACACTTTTAGTCCGCTTGATGTACGGAGGTAACAGCTCTGATCGAAAGTGAATACCTTGCCCACCTCGGTCTCGAGTTTTAGGAACCTTTATATCAACGGGGCCTAGGCCCGTCATAATTTCTCTTTGAGGTAAGTAACCGTTGCGCACTACCAATGGTTTTCCTTCAGAATCTGTCATATCCTGATACTGAGAAAGAAACTCGGCCAGTTCAGTCTGAACGGCCTTCTTAATCAACTCTCTTGCTCCTGATCTCAATAAATCCGTCAATACATCTGCTTTCCCCTCTGGATTATCAAGAGAAATAATATTATCCTTACTCATGGTGGTGCCTCCTTTTGCTTTTATTGTTTTTCTCGAAGAAAACAATTTTACAACAAAGGGTGCGCCGCCCACTCATTCCTCATACACCAGAAATCACCATAACTCCCATTTTTTAACCGTAGCGCCTAAATAGTCGTCCCTGAAAAACCCTATTTCCAGAGAAAAATGGTAAAGAAGGTCCGTGTTTTTATTCAGCAATCGGTCGAAAATGGTTTTTGAACAACCACGAAAAAAGAAATAATAAGAAAG
>DUZG01000073.1 GCA_013349585.1 Nitrospinota bacterium
AGGGTTGAAGGACTCAATCGATTCCGCAGCTTAATTTAGACGATACAAACTGCAAGCGCTTGTTTCAAGTCGCAGTCGCCCTTAAAGACTTTGTAAATACCATCCTAATTTGGGTGGTCATTCCATCTTTTATTGCCTGTTCTCGTAGAATCTCTACCAATTCTTTTTTTATTATCATGCGTTTGATGTCATCTGTTCTATGGAGTAATTCATGTAATCCTGTTCGCCCTGCATATCCGGTTTCGCTACAAGTTACGAAGCCTACCGATTTTTTAATTATCAGGTCATCGGTATAAGCAATACCCAGGTTTGGAAATTTTTCTTCTCCATATTCCTTGGCGAGTTTGTCAAACTCCTCTCTATCACGATGGTAATCTTCTTTACATTCTTTGCAAAGAGTTCGAACCAGCCTTTGAGCAATAATAAGCAATAAAGCATCTGCAAAGTTTAGAGGATTCATTCCGATATAAATTAATCGCGTAATAGTTTCGGGCGCTGAGTTGGTATGCTGGTTGCTGAATAACAGGTGACCGGTCAATGATTGTTTTGGAAAAGAGAGGAGGGAGAGGTGGAAAAGGATTAAACGTCGAGATCTTGAGCAAACTCTGCTTTCTCCGTTATAAATTTATATCGTGGTTCGGCATTTTTCCCCATTAACTGTGAGAATGCTTCACTGGTTTTTTCAGCATCTGTCAATTCCACTCGAATCAAGGACCGTGATTTTTTATTCATTGTCGTTTCTCTTAGGTCAGAAGCAGGCATTTCGCCTAAGCCTTTAAAACGACCAATTTCATACTGGCTTCCATTCAACTCGTTAATAATTTTATCTTTTTCTTCTTCGGTTACTGCATAAAAGAGTTTTTTCCCAGCATCAATACGATAAAGCGGTGGTTGTGCTATGAACAAATGCCCCTTTTTCACTAACTCAGGCATATAACGATAGAAGAAGGTTAGTAGAAGTGTGCAAATATGTGCTCCATCGACATCCGCATCCGTCATAATAATAACTTTTCCATATCTTAGTTTATTGTAATCAAACTTGTTCAGCATTCCTGTACCACAGGCGGAAACCAGGTTTTGTATTTCTGTGTTAGCAAGAATTTTTGCCAGGGTCGCTGTTTCGACATTGAGAATTTTCCCTCGAATTGGAAGGATGGCCTGTGTCTTTCGGTCTCTAGCCTGCTTGCTGGATCCCCCTGCTGAATCTCCTTCGCAGATAAATAGTTCAGCTTGGTCTTTATCTGTTGTGGCGCAGTCAGATAGTTTTCCAGGAAGGTTTAAACGATGTGAAATATTAGTTTTCCGTTGAACCGCTTCTTTGGCCTGCCGAGAGGCAATCCGAGCTTGTGCGGATAAAATGATACGATTGGCCAAAGTATCCCCAAGGGTCTGATTTTCATTTAGGAAATGCTCTAGAGAATGTTTGACAACCACTTCAACCTGAGATGTGATTTCAGAATTTAATCGTCCCTTTGTCTGTCCTTGAAATTCGACTTCGCCTTGCAGGGAAACGTTGATGATCGCAATCAATCCTTCACGGACATCTTCACTAGTGATGGAGGGAATTTCTTTAGGAAGAAGCTTCCTTCTTTCGATGTAGGCGCGCATGGCTTTTGTCGTGCCATTTCGGAAACCATTTTCATGGGTTCCACCATCGACAGTGCGGATGGAATTCGCAAATGAAAGAACCTGTGTGTCTGTGTTTGGAGTCCATAGGAAGGCGGTCTCCAGTTTTAATAATTTATCTTCCTTCTCAACATAGATAGGAATTTCCATCAAAGTGGATTTTTTACCCACGATGTTTTTTATATAGTCTCGAATACCTTCAGGATAATGGTAGCTATGTTTTTTATTATTCTCAGTGAAGTTTATTTTTAATCCTTTATTGAGAAAGGCCTTTGATTCAGCCCGTTCCATAATTAGTTTTGGACTAAATTCGATTTTAGGAAATATTGAGGGATCGGCTTTAAAATAAACAGTTGTTCCATAGATTCGGGTGGGTTTCCCCTTTTCAAGTTTGGATAGTGGTTTTCCCTGTGCATAAGATTGAGTCCATTCGAATCCATCCCGTCGGGAAGTGGCTGTCATGGTTTTTGAAAGGGCACATACAACGGCCATGCCTACTCCATGCAATCCACCTGAAACTTTGTAATTGCCTTGCCCAAACTTGCCACCGGAATGGAGAGTTGTGAATAGTATCTCCATCGCGCTTTTTTTTGTATTTCGATAAAGGTCAACTGGAACCCCTCGACCATTATCTGTAATAGTAACCCCGTGATCAGAGTCGAGGGTGATTTCAATACTATCGCAATGGTCATTGAGCGCTTCGTCAACACTGTTATCGAGAATTTCCCAAAGCAGGTGATGCAGCCCGGTGGATGAAGTAGAACCAATATACATTCCCGGTCTTTTACGGACAGGATCGAGACCTTCAAGGACTTGAATATCTTTTGAACTATAGTTAGTCATTTGAATTATTTGATTTTTATTATTGTGTTACGTTTTGAAATGATGACACCCTGACTGCCTCGATTGCAAAGGCGGACACTTTTGACGGTGATATCTTTGTCTTTCCCCGAGTCGAAAACAAGTTTAATCTTGTCCTTTAGCTTGATAAATTTGAATCCTACCAATTGGCTCTCGCCGGGTTTCATTAGGATGACACCTTTTCCAGAGCCAGTTAACTGTGTAACCTGTTCGGTCGGGATAACAACGGCCTTTCCAATTGCTGTAGCAAGAAAAACATGTTTGTGGGATACGGGAGCAAACCCGATCATTCGATCCTCATTTTTTAGGCTCATGATTTTTCTTCCTGATCGTGTTGTTTCACCTAAATTGGAGATAGGGAAGCGAAAACCAAAACCATTAGCACTGGCAACCATATACTCTTTTGCATTATCGAATTTTAGAGAGCTTTGACCAGATTTCTTTTTTTTCTCTTCAGGAGTAGCCGGTAAACGAATCATGCCGATTACTTTTTCCCCATCTGTAAATTTGAAAAGGCTTTGTATTGGTTCGCCAAAGCCGGTCCTTGTATGTGGAAGGCTATATGCTTTGGTAACATAAGCGTTACCGCGTGAGGTAAAGATGCCGAGAAGATCCCTTGTGTTGCATTGGGTGATCCCTAATAGTTGATCGTTTTCCTTAAATTTTAAAATCGAGGGATCGTTCACTGTTTTAAGTTTACGGATCCATCCATTTTGGCTGAGAACAATATGAACGTCTTCATGTTCAATGAAGTCTTCGGCATTGAATTCGATGCTGTTACTGGCTCCAAACCGGGTTTTTCTTTTATCTCCATATTTTTTGTCTATCTCTTTAAGCTCTTCGCGAATTACGTCTGAAATCTTTTCCGGCGATTTAAGGATTGATTCGATTCTCTCTTTTTCCTTTAGTTTTTCTAGTTGCTCTTCTAGAATTTTATCCATCTCCATCGCTACTAAACGATAGAGTGGGAACTCGAGAATGGCACTGGTTTGTTCGTCATCGAGTTTGAAATAATTTAGGATTTTCTCGTGAGCTTCTTTTCTCGATTTGGATGAACGAATAAGTTCTAAAGCCTTATCTAGATCAGCAAAAACTATGGCAAATCCAGTAAGAATATGTAGTCGTTTTTCGAGAAGAGCGAGTTCAAATTCAAGGCGACGCGTGACAACCTGTTTGCGAAATTTCAGAAACTCCTGACAGATATCGATTAATGACAATCGTGCAGGTTCCCCATTTGGCTTGAGACAGGTGAAATTGATTTGAAAGTTGGACTCCAGATCAGTGTGTTTGAACAGGTAGCTCATTAGTTTGTCTGGATCAGCTGTATTTTTTATTTCCAGAACAACTCGAACTTTTTCATCGCTTTCATCTCGGATGTCGGTTAGTGGTGCCAGTTTTTTAGCGATAATTATGTCGGCAATTTTTTCAATAAGCCGCGCTTTGTTGATCGCATATGGAATGGATGTGATGATAATTTGTTTCTTGCTGTGGGGAAGGTCTTCAATTTTCCATTCACCACGAGTCTTTACTGATCCTGAACCGGTTTCATAAGCTTTTCGTAGTTCTGCCTTGCTATTTAAGATGATACCTTGAGTGGGGAAGTCCGGTCCTTTTATGTGTTTCATCAACGAAGCGACCGTTTGATCCGGTTCGTCTACTAGTGAGATTAAAGCAGAAAAAACTTCATGTAAATTATGACTGGGGAAAGAGCATGCCATTCCCACTGCGATTCCTGAGGAACCATTGATCAATAAATTGGGTATCCGCGAAGGTAACACCATAGGTTCTTTAAGGGTGTTGTCGTAGTTAGGACGAAAGTCCACCGTGTCTTTTTTTATGTCACTTAGTAAAAAGGCGGTGATAGGGGTCAATCGGCCCTCTGTATAACGGTAAGCGGCAGGAGAATCGCCATCCATGGAGCCAAAATTTCCTTTACCATCCACGAGTGGATAACGCATGGAAAAGTCTTGCGCCATTCTGACCATGGATTCGTAGGTGGAAGAGTCTCCATGGGGATGGTACTTACCGAGAACTTCTCCAATTATTTTTGCTGATTTGACATGTTTGCTCGCCGCATTCATACCCATACTTTCCATGGCGTATAAAATACGGCGATGGATGGGTTTGAGTCCATCGCGAACATCGGGTAAAGAGCGCGATACGATCGTGGAGAGCGCATAGGTAAGAAACCTTTTTTCGAGCTCTTCTTGTAGATCAGATGTTTGTTCTGGTCTCATTTTTCCTGTGAATTAAAGATTATTTGTATTGGAAAGTGAAAAGGTGATTTAAAAACTTGACGTTTCAAGGTGACGATCTTATTAAGTTCCTAGCATCATGAGGAGTATTTCACCTTTCGGGGTTGTAATCCGAGTAACGCTAAATAAGTCAACTGTTTAATTCGAAATATCATGTTTTAATAATTTTACCTTGGTTTTCAGGATTACAATATATTGTGTGGTAAAGTCAAATATATACAATATGAAGTATCGCAAAGCAAGCAAAATCAATGCTTAACTGTTTTTGCTATTTTAAAGGTAAACCTGCAAGAAGAGCTTTGAAATCCTTTTGATTGTAGTTCCATCCAAGAAGAGATGGACTTAATGTTAGGGATTTCTATATTTTGAGGAGTAATTATGTCAGACCCAAAGTTACAGGAAAAAATCATTGATGCACTAAAAACAGTTCAAGACCCTGACCTTCATAAAGATATCGTCAGTCTTGGATTTGTTAAAAATATGCAGCTCGATGGGGGCAAGGTGAAGTTTGATGTTGAATTGACAACGCCGGCCTGTCCCGTTAAAGAGCAATTGAAGTCTGAATGTGAGACCAAGGTTCAAGCCATTGATGGTGTGGATAGTGTTGATGTCAATATGACTGCAGTGGTTCGTTCTACCCAGCACAGTCAACCGGTTCTTCCCGGAGTAAAAAATATCATTGCCGTAGCAAGTGGAAAGGGTGGGGTGGGTAAATCTACCGTCAGCACGAATCTTGCCATTGCCCTTTCTATGACTGGCGCAAAGGTGGGTTTGATGGATGCAGATATTTATGGTCCCAGTATTCCGCAGATGATGGGCATTCCCATCAGTTCCCCAAAAGTGGGCGAGGAGAACAAATTTTTTCCGCATGAAAAATATGGATTGAAAGTGGTTTCCGCAGCTTTTCTCACTAAGCAAGGTCAGCCGCTAATGCTTCGAGGGCCTATGCTGGGCGGTATCATTCAGCAATTCTTACAGAATGTTGAATGGGGAGAACTGGATTATCTAGTTATTGACTTGCCTCCTGGAACAGGCGACGTGCAGTTGACTTTGACGCAGAAAGCACCGCTTTCGGGTGCGGTAGTCGTGACGACTCCACAGGAAGTCAGCCTAATCGATGCCGATAAAGGTGTCAAAATGTTCCAACAGGTCAAGGTTCCATTGCTGGGTATTGTCGAGAATATGAGTTATTTTATTTGTGATGGTTGTGATAAGAAGCACACCATTTTTAAAGAAGGCGGTGGGCAAACTCTCGCTGATACTTTTAAGATTCCACTCCTTGGTCAAATTCCGATAATACCTGCTGTGGTTGAAGGTGGAGATTCTGGTGTGCCAATAGTTATGAGTGACGCAGAATCACCCGCAAGCCAAGCTTATAGAAATCTGGCAGGGCAGGTGGCGGCGCAGTTGAGTATCAATCAGTCTAAAGACGATACGGTAGATGCCTCATTTGAGTTAGCTTGGAAAAGCTAACTAGAGGCGTGGGGTCAATGGGTCAGTAGCTGCAACGCGACTAGCCTCGATGAGGTTTAGAGAGACGGCTAAACAACTTTTCAATCTATGGCGGGTGAGAGCCGCCAGTGATACAAATAGAAATGGATAAATAATTATGGCAGCACCCGCCCCAAAAAACATCAAACAGGTCAATGAAACTACTTTGGGAATTTCCTGGAGCGATGGTCATGAATCTGAGTATCCGGTAAAAATATTACGCGAAAATTGTCCTTGCGCGAATTGCATTGATGAATGGAGCGGAAAAAAATTGATTCAACCGGGGGCAATTCCTGATTCCATTCGCCCGAAAAACTTGAAAGCGGTGGGACTCTACGCTATCCAGTTCTACTGGAGTGATGGTCATGATACGGGACTCTACACCCATGAATTACTCAGGAAGCTTTGTCAATGTTCTACGTGTGTCAGTAATAATTAAAAATTGCATCTTTAAATAGTCGTCCCTGAAAAATTCGATAGAGCCCATATATAAAGGGTGAAGATGGGTTTTGAGTGTTGTAAAATTGCCGGAAGTTGTTGAATATCTTTCAAAACCCGGTGATTTTATGCAAG
>DUZG01000074.1 GCA_013349585.1 Nitrospinota bacterium
GAAAGAAACACTCGACATGTTTATCGAATCAATGAAGTCCATCGCCAAAAAAGGCCATGAAGACCCCGATAGCTTTCCCGACGCACCGCGCCTGCCGAAAGTATCACGTCCCGATGAAGCGAGAGCTGCACGTCAGCCTATTCTAAGGTGGAAGAAGTAACATCCTCCCTGATCAAGGGGAAGCCATTTTAATTTACAATAAAGAGTGCGGTCACCAGAACTAAAACCGCCGTTGTAACAATACCCGCCCCAAGCAGATTGAGAATCAACCCTGCCTTCGACATTTTCGGGATGCTAACCCATCCACTGCCAAAGACTATGGCGTTCGGTGGAGTCGCCACCGGTAACATAAAAGCAAACGAAGCCGCCAACGTTGCTGGAACCATAAAAAATAACGGGTGAATCGTTGCAGCTACTGCCGCCATACCCAGTATGGGGAGGATCATCGTTGTCGTTGCCGTGTTCGAAGTCAGCTCCGTCAAAAAAGTAACTGCAAGGCAAATAACAAGTACCGTTAGCCACAACGGCCAGTCGGAAACTCCGATAAGTTTCGCGCCGATCCATTTATCAAGTCCACTCACACCGAAGCCTTCCGCCAGCGCAAAACCGCCGCCGAAAAGAATCAAGATACCCCAAGGAGTTTTCGATTGCACGGTTTTCCAGTCCAAGGCAAACCATTCTGTTTTACCGTTCAAGTCAATGCCCTTGCTGCCATTTATGGGGAAGACTAATAATAAAATTCCCATTGCCATGGCAACGGTGGAATCATCTAAGTATTTTGGATTCTCAAAAATATTCGACCAACCAGGGAGAATAAAATCTCCTATCACAATAGGCCGCCTGAAAATCCATAACAAAGCGGTGAGGCAAAAAACGGTGGCTACTATTTTTTCCGCTCGGCTCATCGAACCTAATGCATCAATTTCTTTCTGAATGATTCCACTTTCTCCGCCTTCAATCTGATTCATTGGAAAAGGCGAGACAAAGCGACAAAGATATATCCAGGTTATCGGGATAAAAATCAGGACGATGGGGAGAGCCATTGTCATCCACTTAAAAAAACTAATTTCAGGGTTATTCGGAAAAAGACTTTTGTAGAATCCCGCAAAAACAATATTCGGTGGCGTGCCAATAGGAGTGCCCACTCCACCAATGCTGGCCGAGTAAGCCAAACCCAACATCAACACGAGCCCCAATCCGTTTTCAATTTTCTTTTGCGACTCAGAGTTTCGCTCACCACTTAAGGAAGCGTCTAAAGCGATTTGCCTTACTACCGCCATTGCAACCGGAAGCATCATCATTGTTGAAGCGGTGTTGGAAATCCACATCGATAAAAACGCAGTTGCGATCATGAATCCTAAAACGATGCGTTTAGGATCCGTCCCCATGGCATTAATGATCCATAACGCCAGGCGTTTATGAAAATTCCATTTCTCCATGGCGAGGGCAATCATGAATCCGCCAAGGAATAAAAAAATAAGATGGTTAGCGTAGTTCGGAGCTACCTGTTTACTCCGCATGATACCGAGTAGTGGAAATAATACCAATGGCAACAGAGCGGTGACTGAAAGCGAGGTACCCTCACCGACCCACCATATGGCCATCAATGCAACCACAGCGAGCATGCGCTGCCCGCTTTCACTCATGCCTTCAGCAAGTGGCATAAGTAGAATCGCAACAAACACGGCAAGACCCGCAACCAGAGCTATAATCTGTTTTTTGAAAGAATTATTCACTCAGCGATCTTAACGCTTTAGGTCTTTGTGTACAAGGATTTGACTTCTTGCTTCCTGCGGCTCATTTGTTAGTGGGAACTAGATACGGAACCAGAAAGGATTTGGTTTATCTTGAGGGTGGATACGATGTGACTATCCATTCCCAATTGGGTGGGGGTGTAGCCCAATGCCAAAGCAACCAACTGCGGGAGGTGCAGGATGGGAATGGATTGGTTTTTCTTTTGCAATAACTCTATTTCTGGCTGATAAGAATCGAGGCTCAGATGGCAAAGCGGACATCCCGTTGCGACAACATCGGCACCGTGATCTATCGCATCCACCAAAGCATTACCAGACATGCCGAGTGACGCATCTTTGTTCATCATCACGATTGGGAAGCCACAACATTTAACGCGACTCGGATAGTATACCGGAGTTGCGCCTAACGCTGCAAAAATATCTTCCATACCTGTGGGATTGTCCGGATTCTCGAAGTCGGAGTTTTCAGAAGGACGTAAAACATAACAGCCGTAAAATGCTGCAACTTTTAATCCTGTCAAAGGGCGTTTGATTCGGGACTTCAACCTTGCCATGCCTTCTTCCGTTGCGAGGATATTGGCGAAATGCTTGATTCTAGATGTACCGTTGTATTGATGGCCGCCATCTTCGAGAATGTCGTTTACTTTTTCTTTGTACTCTTTGCTTTCGTTCAGATGCGCTTCGGTTTTTTTCAACGTTCCCTGACAAGTGGAACAAATGGTTACAATATCAAGCCCCTGCTTTTCAGCAATGGAAAATGTACGTGCGTTCAAGGCATCGGCCAATAACGGACTCTTTTCCGAAACCACACCCGCACCACAGCAGGACGCGCTTTTCATTTCAACAAACTCAAAGCCCAAGCCTTCAGCGGCTTTGGTGGTGGAGAGCATCAACTCTCGAGTCGCCCCTTTGGCGACACATCCTGTAAAAAGGGCAAACTTCATTGATCCAGCTCCTTGAATATACGTTTAACGTCATCGACTTCGTCAATGGAATGATGAATGACCGGCGGAACTTTTCCTTTAAGCAACATTCTGA
This sequence comes from Nitrospinota bacterium, assembly GCA_013349585.1. GTDB lineage: Bacteria > Nitrospinota > Nitrospinia > Nitrospinales > VA-1 > UBA8687. The sequence continues at coordinate 2,793 of DUZG01000074.1, forward strand.
GTCCGATCGGAATCAGACTGAGTAGACCGGGGATATTGAAAAAACCCATCGACTCAACTGGAATTCTATTTTCGTTCAAGTTGCCACTTCTCTTAACAGAATTGGTAAAGGACAATGCATGACGTGCGCCATTATTGTTATGCACTCCATTTTCCAATGCCACGGTCATGATTTCTTTTATGCGGTCGAAAGGACGTGCCGGTTTTGGACATCGTTCCACACACTCGCCACAATGAGTACAATCCCATATACCTCCTGGCTCACTCAAGTCCTGCACGCGTTGCAGAGTTTTCGAGTCGCGAGAATCGCCGACAAACCTTTGCGCTTTCGCCAATGCTGCGGGCCCAAGAAAATTATCGTCCACTTCCAGAGTATTGCAATCAGAATAACAGGCACCACACATGATACAGGTGCTGGCGTCATCAATGATTCGAAACTCTTCCTGTGACTGATGTCTTTCTTTTGCCGGCGCTTCGTCTTTTGGCTCTAGATAAGGTTTTACTTTATTAATTTTGTCCCAGAACGGTGTGAAGTCGACCACCAGATCTTTAATCGGTTTCATATTCCCCAGTGGTTCCAGGGTAATTGTGTCGTCATTATCTAAGAGATGCTCTCCCTGACGTTGGCAAGCCAACAAAGCGTGGCCATTAGCCTTGACGGCACAAGAACCACAAATGGCACTGCGGCAGGACATTCTATAAGTGAGCGATCCGTCGAGAGTCCACTTGATCTCGTTCATGCAATCGAGAAGCGTGGCACCGTCGGCAATATCGAGATTGAATTCTTCAAAATAAGGTTCCGGCTGTTTTTCTGGATTGAACCGTTTAATTCTGAATGTTGCCATCAATAAGTTCTTTCAGTAGGTTGATGTTTGGTAATCACCACCGGTTTGGTTTTTATAACCAGTCCATCAGGTGAATCGTATACCATGGAGTGATGAAGGTATTTTTCATCATCTCTTTTCGGGAAGTCGGTGCGAAAATGACCGCCGCGACTTTCCTGCCGTTCCAAGGCAGCAGTGGCAATGATTACTGCCATGCCCAACATATTTCCCAACTCCATAATTTCGTAAATTTCAGTATTAAACACTTTGCCTTTATCAGTCACTTTACCTTTTTTGAACCGCTCCTGCAGCCCTTTCAAGGTTTCGATGCAGACTTTTAGTTTTTCCGCATCGCGGAATACTCCGCAATGGGTCGTCATAATCTCTTTCATTTCATCGCGGATATCATTGTAGCTTTCCGAGCCATCTCTTTGGAAAACATCCTCAAACTTTTCCAGCACCTTGGCTTTTTCCTCGCCTTCATTAACGTTACCCAAGTCCTTACCCTTGACATACTCCAGGATAGATTCACCCGCACGCTCTCCAAATACCACGGCATCCAGAAGGGAATTTGTCCCCAGTCGATTTCCGCCATGAACCGAAACGCAAGCACATTCGCCAGCGGCGAAAAACCCGTGCATTTTTGTTCCCTCTGAGTCGAGAATAACGTGGCAACCTTTATCTACAGGAATACCCCCCATAGAATAATGTGCTGTGGGCTGGATAGGTAGAGGATCTGTAATGCAATCGACACCAATAAAGTCGATTCCCAATTGTCGAATCTGTGGAAGGCGTTCCATAATGCGTTCTTTACCAAGATGTCGTAGATCAAGATGAATACAGTCTTCACCGTTGACACCTCGTCCCGCATCCATTTCACTCTGTTCTGCACGCGCAACAATATCGCGGGGCGCCAACTCCATTCGAGAAGGAGCATAGGCTTCCATAAACCTCTCGCCTTTTCCGTTGAGCAAGTAACCACCTTCGCTACGAGCCGCTTCAGAAAACAAAATACCCTGCCGGTATAATCCGGAAGGATGAAACTGGACAAACTCTGGGTCCTCCAGAGGAATGCCAACTTCAAAAGCGGCCATCACACCATCTGCGGTGCTGGCAAATGCGTTGGATGTAATTTTATATACGCGGCCATAGCCGCCAGTGCAGAACACAACAGCTTTGGCTCGAATGACTTCGACTTCGCCCGTCTGAATATTACTGACCACCACGCCATTACATCGGTCGCCATCGATTATCAGCGAATGCATATACCATTCGTTATATATTTTAACGGACTTGGAGTTTTTCATCAGCTGCTCGTGAAGAGCATGCAAAATCGCGTGACCGGTTCTATCGGCAGAAAAACAGGCGCGGGGCTTTGAATGACCGCCAAAACTACGCTGGGCTATTTTCCCATCTGGGGTACGGCTGAAAACACAGCCCATATGTTCTAGTTCATAAATAATATCGGGAGCGGCTTTGACATATTCTTCTACTGCATCCTGATCATTGAGAAAGTCACCGCCCTTGATGGTGTCGTACATATGCTCTTCCCAACTGTCCGGCTCAACATTTCCCAAAGCGGCCGCAATGCCACCCTGTGCGGCTCCAGAATGGGAGCGAGAAGGATAAACCTTGGTCAAAACACCTACATCGAGATCCTTACAAACCTTTAGGGCACAACGCATTCCAGCAAGGCCAGCACCGATGATCACCACATCATGTTCAATCACAAAAACACCTCAAAACGGGGCCTACTTATTAATTCTAATCTAATGACAAGGCAAACCTTACCAAATCAGCTCGATCTTGACTATATTCCGAAACGCCCTAAACATAAAAACCATTGAAGAATCAAAGAAAACCTAGTTGGATTTCGTTCGGGGAGGTTGTTAATCAGGGCACTTACCTGACATAAAATCGAGGAAGAATTTAAACATTTCCCCCCATTGAAAGTCAAGCAAAATGAGATTGGGGTTGCAAAACCCCGGCAAGCCCATCATAATAAGATCTGCCAAAGAGAGCGAATAGTAAGCTATTTAAATTTAAAGGCTCTAGACCCCCTCCGCCCGCTATCCATAAAAACAAATGGCAATAATCCATTAGGTCGAGAAAACGTTTTCCCGTAGCACAATAATCTTTCAAATTACTCGCGTTCATTACTGCGATATGGAGTATTTTTTTGGAACTTCTAAATTTTGAATCTTTACCACTTCCCGAGCCCCTTTTAAAGGGCATTCGAGACGCTGAATTCAAAACCTGCACCCCCATTCAAAGTAAATCGCTTCCCATTACCTTGGCACGAAAAGATCTTGCAGGGCAGGCACAAACCGGAACCGGTAAAACCGCCGCTTTTTTGATCACTCTTTTTACTCGACTACTGGAAAATAAACCAGATCCGGCGGAAAAAGGCAAAGAAGGTCCGCGAGCGCTGGTTTTGGCGCCGACCAGGGAGCTTGCACGACAAATTGAAAAAGATGCTATGTTACTCGGTAAGCATTGTGGTTTTAAAATAGCGTGCATCATCGGCGGAGTCGATTACGAAAAACAACGCAATCAGATCAAAGACGGGGTTGATGTTCTCATCGCCACCCCTGGAAGACTGATCGACTTTTACAAACAACGATTCTTCAGCCTGAAACGAATCGAAGTGCTAGTCGTAGATGAAGCCGACCGTATGTTCGATATGGGTTTCATCGTAGACTTACGCTTCCTCTTCCGTAGTTGTTCTCCCTACAATAAACGACAGACAATGCTGTTTTCAGCCACGCTCAATTATCGAGTTATGGAACTATGCTATGAGCATATGAATAATCCCACCAAAGTGGTCATTGAACCCGAAAAAGCAGTGGTCGATGAGATAACACAGTCCCTTTATCATGTCGGGCAACACGAAAAATTCAATCTTCTGTTGGGATTATTGAAACAGGAAGAAGGAAAAAAGGTTCTCATTTTCTGCAACACCAAGGTTGAAGCAGAACAACTGGAATGGAAGCTTAATCACAACGATTACAATGCGGGGCAAATAAGCGGCGATCTTCACCAGAATGCCCGCATAAAGGTATTGGAAGATTTCCAGAAAGGCGATCTTTATATCTTGATCGCAACCGATGTTGCA
>DUZG01000075.1 GCA_013349585.1 Nitrospinota bacterium
ATAATATTTTTCGGAAGGGAACAAATTCACCAAACGGTACTAGATGCATTTTGTCGTAACGACCCAAAGTTTCTCCAGATTCCGAAACCAGAAAAGCACTGTTAAAATAAATTATCTTACCCTTTATTTTTTCGCGGTGCGGGCTGCCAAATAAAATAGGGGTTTTAATCTCCCGCGCGAGGTCTCTCATTAAATTGGTTTCGCTTTGGCTTTCTTCAAAATAAAAGGGTGTAGCTGTTTCCGGCCAGATGATGAGATCGGGTTTTTCGTCGGCGGCTTTTAAAGTCAAATCGCGGTATTTGTTAATGACAATATTCTGGTAGACCGGATTCCATTTCATAAACTGTTCTACATTTCCCTGCACCAACGCAATTTTAATTTTTTCATTATTGGCACCAGGCGAGGAATAGTGTTTTAGGCTTTGATTCCCATAAGCCAGCAACAAGGCAGAAACCAGTAGGGTGACCGACAGGATTCTCCACCCCATTTGCAATTCAATATCCGTTTGCGTTTGTTCGCGCCAGCATTTCCAGAATAAAAATAGTCCGCTATTAACCAGTATAAGAAACCAAGAGATGCCATAAACGCCGGTCCATTCAGCGAGTTGAATGACAGGCAGGGTTTGAAATTGCGAATAGCCGAGCCCTAACCAGGAGAATCCATATTCAGAGTGGGTGGATCGTAGATATTCCAAAGAGACCCATAATATGGGAGCAAATAGGAAGAATCGTATGCAATTTTCTCCACAGACTTTACGCATAAAATAGCAAAACAGAGCGATAAAGAAGGAAAGATAGGCAGATAAAAGTCCGAGAACTGCGAAACTTAAAATCCAATGCAGGTTGCCATAATTTATGAGGGTGTTATTGATCCAGCTCAACCCCCAATTATAAAAAACCATTCCCGTGACGAACCCCAAAAGCGCGGCTTTCTGCGGAGTTGTTTTTTCAATAGCCAGAAGCAAGGGAATCCATGCAAACCATGCAAAATTCTCAAGATTGTATTCTGGAAAGGTCAGGGTCAGCAATATTCCACTTAAGGCAGATAATAGGAAAGGCTTAATTTCTTTAAGTGTTAGGTATTTCAAGGGGTGTGGTTTACAATATTGGATGGAATACAGTGTTCATTATTAAATATTTTTATTTTTGAGCACCGTTTCGTATTAAAAAAAAATAACAGCCTGCGAATCATAGCGGGAACTACATATATTTTGGAAACAAAAAATAAATTATTAATAGACAGCTTTAAAAAGGTATGTCTTTGCCGCAGCATAAAAGCCGGCACAATAACGACTGCAATTCAGGAAGGTTCTTTGACTTTTGAGGCGCTGAGAAAAAATATTGGTGTTGGCACAGGAAACTGCAAAGCTAAACGTTGCCGCACAAAAATTGAAGACAGAATTAAAGATTATAAAGACAGCCTCAATACAAAATCCGAAACTGGCGAGCCTCCCTGCGGATAGCAAATACCATTTTCCTAAATAACCCGGTTCTTTAGTACCTTCTTCCCAAGTCTTTTCCTCGCACGTTCTTTCTACCCTCCTCCAAAGTAGCCTTTCATTTTTAGTTTCGAATTTATTAAGCAAAGCTTTTTTAGGAATTATATTTTAACCCATCCGTAAAAAGTACGGTAATAATTCGATCTTATCACCCTTCCGAAAATGTTTGCTTTTAAACAGGTAGGCCATTTGTTATAAAAGCATTTCCTTATCCTTAAATAACCTGATTTGATTTTTAAAAATGGTCTCAACTCATAAACCTGTCGGCTTCAGTTCCTGTAAAGATGGGTTTTTTGGCCGAGAGTAAATTTTAGAAGATCTAAAAAAGCGTGCCGAAACCAAAGGGATGACTTTTATTGTTGGTCCACCGCGCCGGGGCAAGACCCGCCTCATGTATGAACTGGCGCGGCATTTGGAAGCCAGTGACTCCTAGCGCTACGGTTATTATAAATTGGTATTCGTTTTTGATAATCCTTTTAATCGTTGCCTGGAAAGGCTTTCTGCAAATGATATCAGACGGGCGACCCATAAGGAAAAGGCCAAAAAATTCGTATCTGACCTATTTGCGAGAATAAAAATGTGGCCGGTGTGGTGCTAAAAGTAGCCAGCAAGGTTGACCCAATTGGTGTGGGTGTTCGTAACAGAATCAGCATCAGTTGTTGCGGACAATATGGAAAAAAGTCAGGTTCTGCAACGCCTTTCCAATGAAACCCTATGTGAAACCATCCAAAAAATACCTGTAGAATCGCAAAAAATTCGTCCTGATTCTCGACCAATGGGAGGAGGGTGAAGAAAATCAGGAAAACCGCAGCATTCTAAAATCTTTTTTTGATGAATTCGAAAACTAGCCGCATGTCCATATTTTTATCAACCTTCGGCAAAACAGCGAGGCGCACAACCATTGCCGGGATCTGGCTGTGGAATATTCCAACATCGTTAAGATCATTGAGCCTCCCCGCTGGATGCCATGGAGCTAAAGCCTATGGTGATCGACCGAATACAGGGCGAAAGTTTTGAAAACAACGAAGCCCAACAAGAAACTATAAAAGGAGCCATCGAAGGAACCTATATCGATATCATCAAAAAGATTCGTAATCTGAACGATCATCACCGGAGGGCTTTAATCTTCCTTACACTTTTGCCAGAACTAACACTAGAAAGTTGAGAAGAACTTGATGGGCTTGGCGAAGACCTTACCTTCCCGCCAGAGTGTTTCGATCATTTGCGTAATTTAGGCATCCTCAGCGATATCAACCCACCGCAAGCCAGCCATATCACTGCATGAGGAACAATATTAAAATATTTGAAGAAAGAAAGTGCTGCCGCCACGCTCGACCTAGGTTACAGGTTGGCGCAATTATTGGCTGCTAAAATAACAAAGTTCACTGAAGAAGGAAGGCTATTTATCACCACCTTGCAGCAAGTGATAGAAAAATTAAAGTCCGAAGGCAACAAGCCTTGGATTGAAGCGTTGGAAATTATTGCGTTAAATTTGACGGGTTATAATATAGCAGGGCAACTACCAAAACTCAGTAATGGTGTGGGCAATAACAAACAACAAATCCTTGTTCCCGTTCTTTGCCCAGGGCCTTTATAACCTCACGGTGGTTGCGGAGCTTGATGAGGGAAGGCAATGCATGGAAGATATCCTCGTCCTCTACGAATTGGATGCAGAAAATGTGGCTATACGGGAACGGCTCCACATGAGGGTTGGCAAATTTGCGGTCAATGACCCATGAAGAAGAGAAAAAAATATTTTAGAAGAGTTGCGGGTTTTGAGAGATCGATGGCCCGATGACAAGTTGTGGAAGCTGGAGAGATGGGCTCCCATTTTTGAAGAATGATTGCGAGGCTCTTTTATATTTAAGCGGGTTCCCCGTATCAGGTTAAAAGCTCTACCGCTTCCTTGATTCGCTTAACGCCTTCTTCAATTTTATCTCGGGAAGTTGCAAAAGACATCCTGGCATTTGCATCTGCTCCGAAAGCAATACCTGGGACGATTGCTATTTTCTTTGCTGCTAAAAGATATTCGGTGAAATCCAGAGAACCTTGAAGTGCCTTCCCATTCGCATCTTTCTTACCGTACAACGCAGAAAAATCCGGAAAAGAGTAAAAGGAACCTTTCGGTGTGTTGCAAGAAACTCCTGAAATTTCTCTCAATAGACTGACCATAATATCTCTGCGTTTTTCAAACTCACGTACCATTTCCATGACATCATCATGAGGACCGGTTAGTGCTTCAATGCTAGCCGCCTGCGAAATGGAACAGGGATTGGAAGTGCTTTGCCCTTGCAACTTGGTAACCTGTTTGACGATTTCGGCATCGGCGGCGATATAGCCAATTCTCCAACCTGTCATCGCATAGCTTTTTGAAACGCCATTGATCACTATGCAATTCTTCTGCGCTTCTTTACTAAGAGAAGCCAGACTGGTGTGTTTGAATCCGTCAAAAACAATCCACTCATAAATTTCATCACTGATGACTAATATATTATTTTCCAAAGCAAATTCCGCGATGGCTTCCAGTTCTGATTTTTCGTAGGCGGAGCCAGTGGGGTTGCTCGGAGTGTTTATTACAATCGCACGAGTGTTAGGTGTCAGAACATTTTTAATCTGATCGACAGTAACTTTGAATTCGTTTGTCGCATTGGTTTCAATGATAACGGGTTTGGCCCCTGCTAAAACCACCATATCTGGAAACGAAACCCAGTAAGGGGCGGGGATGATGACTTCATCTCCTGCTTCCCATAAAACCTGAGCGAGATTATAGAAAGAATGCTTGGCTCCACATGAAGCCAGTATCTGGTTCCGTTCGTAGTCCAAGCCATTATCTCTTTTCAGTTTGGTGATGATCGCATCTTTCAGATCGTTGCTTCCACCAACTGGAGTGTAATGAGTATCATTTGCTTCAATGGCACGGATGCCAGCCTGCTTGATTCGGTCGGGAGTGTTGAAGTCTGGTTCGCCTGCGCCAAAACCAATTACATTTTCCCCCTGGGATTTCATTTCTTTGGCTTTTGCATCAATAGCCAATGTCATGGAAAGATTGACTTGCTGTATACGTTTTGAAAATTTCATAAATTTTTACGAGTTCTATTAAACGATTTCAGTAATGCAAATTTAAGAAAAACTTGTTCTTGAGGTTCTCACGTACCTTGTAAATTCAGCGAAACTTTTTCTTTAATTCTTTAAAAACAAGTTTTGGAACAAGTTTGGAAACATCGCCATCGTGCCTGGCCGTTTCTTTTACCAGATTTGAACTTAAAAAAGAGAACTCCTGACTGGGAATCATAAATAGAGTTTCTATTTCTTCATCGAGCGTGCGGTTCATTAATCCCATTTGTAGTTCGAATTCAAAATCGCTAATGGCTCGTAACCCTTTAATGACTATGGTTGCTTTTTTACTATGAGCTAAATTGATAAGCAAATTATCAAAGGGCACGATTTCTAAATTTTTCAGATTTTTGGTTGCCTCTTTTATAAAGTGAACGCGGTCTTCCAAAGAGAACAAAGGGCTCTTAGTGGGATTCAAAGCCACGGCGACAATCACTTTATCGAACAGTTTGAGAGCGCGACGCATTATATCAATGTGACCAAAAGTCACAGGATCGAAAGTCCCAGGATAAAGAGCGATGCGCTTTTTTTGCATAAAAATTCTCCAATAAATTGAGAGATTATAGCTCCAATTTATTGTTTGGTAAATATTAAGAGACGGTTTTTTTTTCAGTAGGCTATGTAAAGACGTTTTAAAGAAATTTTTTGGTGCGGCTATAACTTTAATCAATTATTGAATAGATATTTAATAGCCATTAAAAGTTTCACAAAACCGTTCGAAATCAATTTATTTTCCGTGTGTTTATTGTTTTTCTGTTAAGAGTATTTAGGTGTAAATCTATGTTTAAACGATAAATCGTTAGAAAATCTTTTATTTGTAAGCAGTTATGGCGCTTTTATTATTTGCAGAAAAACTGATTTTTGGGTTGAAACTTGGCAATTTTGGGACCATATTTAGGGTAGGAATAAGTGCGTATTTTAGGTAGGAGAGTTAATCTTTTTTATACAGGGTATTTTCTTGACATTATACTTGAAATTCCATATAACAGTGCCTCATCTAGAGAAAAGGTAACAATTTTTTATTCGATATTTAGGTCTTAAAAAATGGGAATTTTCAGGAGTGTTCGCCTCGTTTTATTTTGATGAAACGAGGCGAGTTTTCCTAAGGCAGTGTTAATACCCGTCTTTTTTTGAAGTCTATTTCGAAGCGATTAGATACGGATTTCCCGCGTTAAGCTTTTATTTTTTAGCAGGTTTTTTAGATGTTGTAGATAGTTAAAAATAAGTTAAAAATAGTAAAATTTAGTAGTAGTTTTTAAAGGTAGAATCGGGGATTGAGAGTCTAGCTTCAAACACCCCAAAGAAGTAAAGCAGTTGTAGAGAGAAGTAGTTGTGAAAATGGGCTCGGTTGTTTTTTCCGGGTCCGAAATTTCCAAGTTTCACAAGGAGGTTTGTAATATGAGGTTAAACAGACGTAAGTTCTTGCAGGTGAGTGCTGGTGTAGCGACAGCTATGGCATTGACGAGCAAGAGGGTTGGAGCTCAGCTGAAACCCGTAGTAAAAGTAGGGAATCCGCTGG
>DUZG01000076.1 GCA_013349585.1 Nitrospinota bacterium
ACCCCCCTCTCGCCAATCAGAGTTTCATAACCTTCATCTATATTTTCAACAAAATAGTCGACATGTGCGGCTTTAGCCGCATCCAGAATTTCCTCTCGAGTCGAGTCGCCTTCTTTACCAAAAGCGATATTATTGAGGATAGTGTCATTGAACAAAAATGTCTCTTGTGTAACCAGAGCAAGGTGACTTCTAAGAGAAGAAAGCTTGAAGCTCTGAATATCTTCACCGTCTATTAAAATTTTTCCTGAAGTAACGTCAAAAAAACGAAAAAGTAAATCCACCAGAGTCGTTTTACCAGCGCCACTCATCCCAACGATTGCGATGACCTCCGACTTATTAACCGTCAAGTTTATTTTATCCAAAACCGTCTTGATTCGAGAAGGATAGTGAAAACACACATCCTGAAACTCAATTTCCCCTTTGAAGTCGATCAGTTCCTTTTGACCTTCGCGCACTTTCTCTTCTGGTAAATCAAAAATTTCAAACACGCGTTCGGCACCTGCGAGAGATGTTTGAACACTTGCAATAATTTTGAAAAGAATTCGAATCGGCGTGTACATCATGAACAAAGCCACGATGAAGGCCAAAAAAGTTCCCTGGCTAATTTCACCTCTCAAGACTTCAGATCCGCCATACCAAAGAATGAATGCAGAACTGGCAACACCTAAAACTTCAAGAAAAGGAGATGTCATCTCTACATATTTGACATTCTTTTTCATTACCTTCAGGTAATCATCGTTGTAAGCTTGGAATTTTTTTAATTCGCGCGGCTCCAGCCCAAAGGCACGGACAATCTTTACTCCTGAAAAAGATTCCAACACTGTTGCGTTGATATTCCCGAGAATTTCTTGTCCTTTATGGCTAAACTTTTTGAGTTTTCTTCCAATATTGGACACAGGAAAAATCATCACCGGAAAAACAATGAGAGCCATTAGCGCCCAGTCCCATTTCAAATAAAATACCCAAATCATAAGTCCTATCAAGGTAACGCTATTTTGAAGAAACTCTTTCAGCAAGCGAGTTACCGTTGACTGCATGATAGCTACATCGTTATTTATTCTAGAAATGAGTTTACCCGTCTCATTTTCCTCAAAAAATCCGAAGGGCAAGCGATGAATATGAGCAAATAATTTTTCCCTAAAATGAACAACCAGTTCCCAGGATATCCCGAACATAATAAGGTTTTGCGCGTACATCAGAAGCGCCTTTAGGAAATAGAGCGCAACCAATGCAAGAGGAATGACCTTCAGCATGAAATAATCTTTTTCAGTAAAAATACTATCGAAAGTCTTTTGAATGATAGGGACAGGAGAGGTTGCAATAATCCCAACAACGACTGAGAAGAAGATGGCGAGATAGAGCCTCGACATATAGGGCTTTACATAGAAGAAAAGCCGTTTAAATAACTGGAAAGACATACGCAGAAACCGCAACTACAGAAAGGAAATTGGTTTGCTAAGAGAAAAGCCCCTGAAATTGAATAGAATTCAATATACAGGGGCTTATATTTTTTATAGAAATGAAAAGCTCAATTATGCCTTTACTTCTTTTGGGGGAAGGAAGTCGTCTAAGCCTGCGCCATTTTTGATAGCATCTTCCATCATTTTTACAGACTCCCTAATTCCCTCTTCACAGACATCCAGTGAAATATCTTTGATGTCGTTTTGAGAACACCAAGCCATCACTCGATTTTGGGTGTTATCCCTCATAAAACCTTTCGGAACTCGCTCTAACCGCTCTAAAGCTTCAGGAAACCAATTGAAATCTTTCGCATCCAGAGAAGCTCCCAAACTGAGAATGTCCCCCGGAATACCTTCGCTTGCTCCGTTACCATTCCCATTACCATCCTTGACGATCTTTTCATTTAGGATTTTATCGAGAAAAGCAGCCGTAACCTTATTAATTTTCTGCACACGAGCATTCTTTTCAACACGAGCATGAGCTTTTCTTCTCAAATGACCTTGAGGAAAACTGTTGAGCCGATCCAAAGCTTCCTGCGTCCAAGATACTTGAACACCATCTGGCAAAGTTGTGAAGGTAGTGGAATCCTTAGCCTCTGCATCTGTTGCCTCAAACTCTTCCTTATTTACAGGAAGTAAGCGTTCCGCCCCTGCATTACAAACAGTACATTTGACCACATCACCTTTATAAAAAGTATTACAACTGGTGCACTTCAGAGTAATCTCTTCAGGAGGCTTGCCCGCATGAGCTTCGGCCATTTCTTCTTTCAACATACCCAAACCTTCTGGATTATTGGGGTCAAAACCTTCAGTCTTCATTCTCTCACCGATCGCAGACATTGCCTGCATCGCGCCTGCAGGAAGAATTTCCTGAACGGCCTCAGTGATAACACTAGAAGTAATCATGCTGTGTCCGCGCTCTAAAGAATATCGCAGGATCGCGGAAGTCGCCATTGGGCGTACAAACCCAGGAATCTTCTTCAATCGCTCTTTAGCTTCTGCAGTCCACTCAATACTCTCTTCAGCCTGCAAATCTATGGGCGGCTTAAAAACTTTACTGGAGAGCAAGACATTACAAGGAACGAGTCGCAATAAGTTCTCAGCATTACCCCCAATATCCATATCAGGTGCGCTATGAACACCAATGCGTCCCAAAATGAGGAGATAAGGATTTTCTTCGCGTGCATATTGAAGAACTTTTTCGAAAACCTTTCCGTCCAGAAGACGAATGGTACATTCCATCTCTTCTTCTTCACAAACTTTCCGGGAAATCTCCAGATGAGCCTGATAAATTTTTGCTAACCCTTTATCAATGATGTCCTCATGAAGTTTTTCCTGTTGCTCAAACTTGAAAACTTTAGAAGCTTCACGGGACAATACACCGGTCAGGCTGTTGAACATTGCATAATGAAAGTAAGGATCAAATGTAGAAATGATTTCCAGAGGGCGATTCAATTTTTTCGCCAAATCAATCCCTGTCATAAGACCACCGAAGGATTGACCACTTCCATCAACTGCAACTACAATTTTTCCACTTGAAGCAACGTCATCATGAATTTCAGGACAATGTTTCACAACCAGCATGTCCGTTTTCGAACGTCTTATTACACGCTCTGCCACAGTGCCGATCAAGCTATCTTTAATAGCGCCTAGACCCAACGCACCCATTACAACAAGATCGTAGGGAGACTCTTTAATATCTCGCACTAGCTCTGTCCAGTTGCGACCTTCAAGGGACTTCCCTACAAAAGGAATACCTTTCTCTGCACATTTGGCTTTGGGTACATCCAAATAAGAGTCACTAATAACTTCCATTCCTTTGGTGATCAATTGGTCATGGATGTTTCTTTGTTTTTCGAGTTCTTCTTCATCCTGATATTCTTCAGGAAGTCCACTTTCCATTTGTCGGAAACGGACATCATGCATCTTGGCCGCATAAACATGGCTGGCAGTAATAATGGCGTCTGAATCCTGAGCTAAATCCATTGCTACATCTACGCAAGCATTGGAATAATCAGAATTGTCTACAGGTATATAAATATTTTTAAACATGGGGTGGTTCACTCCCTGCCAGTAACTTGGCAAACAAAATATTTGAAAGGGTATTATTCAAAAATCAGGATTTTCTATTGAAACCCTAAATGCTAAGACATAAAAAAGTGCTTTCATCCATAGTAGCGCTGGGAATTTTAGCAAATTATCTCAACCTGTCAATAACAAACAATAATGTTGTAATAATGAGCCTTTTTCACAATTTCAAAGGACTTAAAGCAATCCTTATTTTTACAACGACTTCTGTTCCTAAATAGAGGTTAATTTTCACATACAAATAGTCAACGTCAAGCTAATATACTTAATAAATAACATTAACTTATAAGTTATAAATAATTAATTATAAAAGAAATTAAATAAAAATAAAATTTTTAAAAGTTGCCTTTGCCTGAAGAGTGATTTTTCGCTACAATGCTCACCTCATTTAAATAAATGTTCCCTATACGGGACAGAAATTGCAACTACAAAAAATCTGGGTACAAACAATACCTTAATTATAGCTCAGGCCAAAACCTGTAACGATCCATCAGGAGAATAAATGCTTTTCAATAATAAAGAAGAAATCAATCAGGCTCTGCAAGGTATCGTAACTCAAGATAATGGCGATCTAGTGATAAATAACTCCGATAAGCTACGCGGAGATATTCTCGACAAACTGGTCCTCAATGCAGCGATCAATCCTTCCGCCGAGGTAAAAGGGTTGAGCCGTTTCATTATTAAGGCTGCTGCTCTAGAGCTGGGGATCGTTAACTCTTCTATACAAGGGCTATATGAAGCGCGGGGACGCGGAGAAATAAAGGGGTTCACCGTGCCCGCTTTGAATATTCGCGGTCTGCCTTACGAACTTTGCCGTGCTATTTTTCGCACCGCCATAAAAACCGATGCAGGAGCATTCATTTTTGAACTGGCCAAGTCTGAAATGAATTATACCTTCCAAAAACCGCATGAGCTTTCCGCTGTCATACTCGCAGCTGCTATTAAGGAAGGTTACAAAGGCCCCGTCTTTATTCAGGGCGATCACTTTCAAGTCAACGTAAAAAACTATGCGCAAGATAAAGACAAGGAAATAGCTGAACTAAAAACCCTCATCGAAGACGGTATTGCTGGTGGATTTTATAATATCGACATCGATACCTCCACTCTGGTGGACCTCAGTAAACCCAATGTAGTTGAGCAGCAAAGAGCCAATTTTGAAGTTGGAGTTGAACTCACAAAATATGTACGCGAATTGGAGCCGGCAGGAATTACGATTTCCGTGGGTGGTGAAATTGGAGAAGTGGGAAAAGAAAACAGTAACGAGAAGGAGCTACGCGCCTACCTCGATAACTTTAACGAGTTATTGGAAAAAGAAAAATCCGGAGCCATAGGGATCAGCAAAATTTCCATTCAGACCGGAACCTCGCATGGCGGTGTTCCTCTCCCTGACGGCACAGTCGCTGATGTCAATCTCGATTTTGATGCACTTGAAATTTTATCGCGGATTTCGCGTGAAAGCTATGGACTGGCAGGAGCCGTGCAACATGGCGCATCCACCCTGCCCCAGAACCTTTTCCACAAATTCCCCGAATTGGAAACAGCAGAGATTCATCTAGCCACAGATTTTCAAAATATGACTTATGGCAGCAGTCTATTCCCAAACGATTTTAAAGAAGAAATTTACACCCATCTCAGAAAAAAATTCATGGCAGAGAAAAAAGACGGCGAAACCGATGAACAGTTCATCTACAAAACCCGCAAAAAAGGGTTCGGCGAGTTCAAGTCAAAATTTTGGAATTTATCTAAAGAAATCCGCGAGGGGATTGGCAAAGAACTCGAAAGCAAAACAGATTTCCTGTTCGACAAACTGGCAGTAAATAACACCCGAGCCGATGTGGTAAAAACCGTACAACAAACACCAATTTACCCCGACTTGGAAACAGAAATCAACGCCTGTCACTAGGCATGAGGCCAACTGGCCATCACTTTCTCTGGCTAGCGAAATAAATTACCGCTTAATCATAAAATATCATGGCAAGCACGCGGCGTTAAAACTTTATCTACTGTTTCCAAAAACTTAAGCACATCAATGGGTTTGGTGATATAGAAATGGAATCCCATAGCTAGGGCCTTTTCCACATCCCTATTCATCGCATTTGCAGTCAAGGCAAAAAAAGGAATATCTTTAGTAACATTCAGAGCTTGAAGCTTTTTAAATGCCCCAAGACCGTTCAATCCCAGTAGATGAATATCCATTAAAATCAAATCGGATTTAAACTCCTCAAAAATACTGCAAACCTCACGCAGATCCATAGTGCTACGCAAAGAGGAGTACCCCACCCCTTCCTTGCAAGGTCTGCTCAAGTAAGGCAACATTATTCGGCTCGTCATCAACGATTAATATTTTGCCCTGAAGTTTTTTTACTTTGGATAACCACTTAGTCGTCCCTGAAAAACCCTATTTCCAGAGAAAAATGGTAAAGAAGGTCCGTGTTTTTATTCAGCAATCGGTCGAAAATGGTTTTTGAACAACCACGAAAAAAGAAATAATAAGAAAGCC
>DUZG01000077.1 GCA_013349585.1 Nitrospinota bacterium
CGAGAAGAGAAGATTAATAGGGGGAGTGAATGTGGTATTTTTGAGAAAATTGAAGTAAAAAGGTGTGATAGATAGATGTAGCAACAACCCCCCACAAAAACAAATAAAGTAATTAAAACTACCCAAGAAGAAATATGTCAATGAGTATTCAATGTGTGATGACGGCAGCAGTGGAGAACGGACTTCGTGTAGCAGCGAACGACGTGTGCAAAGCTTTTGCGGAGAAACTGGCGGAAGATGGAATGCTGACCTGCAAGGTGGGTGAGGCGATGGCCTTGCTAGCAACGCTTGAGATCACAACCAAACGCTCAGCCGCAATGAAGAAAGTACGTGCGGCTCAAAAAAGCACAGATGGTGCGGAATCCAAGAAAGCAGCGATCATGAAGAAGCCTGAAATGGTAATTCCATTTTGCGGTGAGATTGAAGAAAGCTGGTGCAAATCAGTGCGCTTTAATCACGGTCTTCATACCCAATGCACCAACGGTCCACTGCTTGGTGGCGAGTACTGCAAAACTTGCCAAAAAGGAGCAGAAAACAGCGCCTCCAGCAAACCAATCTATGGTGATATCCGCGATCGTGCCGCAGCAAAGGCACTTGAATACCGTGACCCAAAAGGTAAACTGACCACATGCTACGCCAATGTCGCTAAGAAAATGGGTCTTGATCTGGATCGCGCCAAAGAAGTCGCCAAAGGCTTCGGATGGACCATCCCAGCTGATCAGCTGATTGAAAGCGCAACCAAACGTGGTCGCCCTGCCGTCAAAGGTACTAAAAAGACAGCAGTCGCAAAGGTAAAAAAAACCTCTTCCGTGAAATCCAACTCAATGGATGATCAAATCGCTAAACTCGTTGCAGAGGCAGCAGAAGAAGTTCTCTCTACCTCTACTAAGGTATCCGCCAAAAAAGTCGTCAAGGTCAAAGCCAAGAAGGTGAAGAAAGCTGATCCTGCCAAGAAAGCCGCCGCTGAAGTGAAGAAAGTGGCAGCCGCTGAAGTGAAGAAAGTGGCAGCCGCTGAACTCAAAGCTAAGAAAGCTGAAGAGAAACTTGCCAAGAAAGCCGCCACTGATGCCAAGAAAGTTGCGGCAGCTGAACTCAAAGCTAAGAAAGCTGAAGAGAAACTTGCCAAGAAAGCCGCCACTGAAGCCAAGAAAGTTGCGGCAGCTGAACTCAAAGCTAAGAAAGCTGAAGAGAAACTAGCCAAGAAAGCCGCAGCTGAAGCCAAGAAAGTGGCAGCCGCTGAACTCAAAGCTAAGAAAGCCGAAGAGAAGAAAGAGAAGGCTCGGGTCAAATCTCTTGAGAAAAAGGCCATGACCGCCAAGGCGGCAGCGGCATTTGCCAAATCAGTTACCACGGTTGAATCTTCTGAAGATGAGCTTGAGGCAGAGGAAGTCGCGGAGATTGTTGACAGCATGGTTGTCTCGGAGGAGAAGGTGGTTGAGACTACCGCGGAGGAGGAGGAAGAGGATGAGTTGGAGCTGACCGATAGCATGAAAGTGACAATTGGTGAGACTGACTACTTCAAGACCAAGGCTTTTGGTCTTCCGGCAGTACTTTTCAGTTATCCGACCGGTGAGACAGTTGGAGCCTATGATGAGGCGAGTGGAGAGATCCAAGAGATTGAATTTGATGATTAATTGTAATTTATAGTATAAAATTTTAAAAAAATAAGGGGGAAACCCACCCTTTTTTTTATTACCGGTTTCTTGTTTTCTCACCGGTTTCTCGTTTGGTCTATATCGGGTATTAAATGCTAGTTGAAAGGGTGTATACTAAATGTTGTAAAATGGTGGATATGGGCTACAAAAGGCGATTGTTGGGCATATATGGTATTAAAGCTAGATGCAAGGGTATATACCTCATTTTGGAAAGTAGCATATATTTGCAGAAAATTGAAGTAGTTTTGACAATATATGTGAGAGTTATTAAAACCCAAACAATTTACAAACTTTCAACAACCAACAACTTTCAACATAATGTCTGCAGCAACCAAGTCTCACACCTACCGTCCCACCAAGACTCAACACTCCGCGAGCGTTGAAGTCCACGCGGATTGTGTCGGTATGATCATCGGAAAAGGAGGCAAGAACATCAAGTCCATCGTCGCTGCCCACCCAGGTATCAAAATCCAAGGACCACGTCGCGGAAACAGCCGTCAGATCTTCCGCGTCTCAGGTCCAGAGGGAGCGATCGTCCATGCTGCCGTGGAAGTGATTCGCGATATCATGGCAAAATGGGAGAAAGGTAACTCCTACCGACAGCAACATGATCAGGATATCAGTCGTCGCAAGCAGATGGCGCAGAAGGAGTGGGAGAATCACATCCAGGACATCTCGGGATGCAAAGGGGACGGATGGTCAACTACCGGCTCAGCTGCTTCCAATAAGTGGCAAGAGGCACAACTTGCCAAACAGAAGTCTACCGTTTCCTACACTCGCCGACCGGTCAATAGCGGAAACCGCTACGATATTCCCTCTTCATCAGAAGACGAAGAGGAAGAGAATGAGGATGTTCCCATCATTGTTACTCCAAAGAAGCTCCCAGGCACCAATGCCTGGTCAAAAGGTGCACCAAAACTTGTAACGAAGTCTGCGCCAGAAACGAAGGAGCAAAAGTCCGACAAGACATGGGAAGATATCAAAGCTAATGCGTTATCTAAAAAAGGCACCTCCTGGGCCGACATGTGCGATTCAGACGATGAAGAGAATAAATAAATGAACATACCTACTGAACATACCTACTGAACATACCTACTGAACATACCTACTGAACATATAATGCAATTGATATCGCATTATATCTACTGAACTTTTAATGCAATTATCAATTATTGAAGATTGAGCATAAATTGTGACGTACATAAAAAAGGAAGCTACGGCTTTTTTTTTTACAAAATTGAAGTAATTTAGGTACTTCGAATTATAGGTACCACCAATCAACAATAATAAATGACAAGTTACCCCACAGAGGAGGAAGCAATGAATGTCACGGGTCGTTCAATGGATAGGGAAATGAAAAGGCGACTTAGGGTTCTTACTGATGAAAATCGGTCTTTGAGAGAAGATTTGGAGAGAAGGGACGCTAAAATACAGGATTTGTGCAGTAAATTCGGAAAGGCGAATTCAAGAATAGCGGTTTTAACCGCTACTTTAATGGAATCTCTCCATTATCAATGGAAAAGCGTAGTAAAAGAGAAAGTGGCAGCAGAAGCAAGAAACATGGAAGAGGTTCAACAACTTCGCGTACAGATTGCCAACATAGGTCAGTTGGCAGCCGCAGATGACAACGAGTATGCGGCTGCTAGAATTAACGAGCTGGATCAAATGGTCGGGCGAGGGGATGACCGAAAATAAAAATATATAGAAAATAAAAAGTTTGAGAAAATTGAAGAAAATTTTCCTTTTTATTAAAGAATGCAACAATCAATCATCTACTATTTCAAGTTCAACAAATTCAAATTCAACAATATTCAAATCATGAATTTTCTCCAAACGTCAAACATGAATAAAGTCAGTGCATGCGGTGAGAGCGATTCGGGTTACTGCTGGCGTCGTTGGCAGGAGGCCATGGCCAAGAGCGAGACTCGTGTGACTTTTGCCGGAGACAATGTGGAGACACTTCTCAAGCCACCGCCAATGGAGGTTCGCATCTACAACCTCAATGATCCACCATCGTCGTTATCATCACCATCATCGGTGAGTTCAGAGGAAGACGAACCTGTTCTCAGGAAAAGTGTTACTCCGTGGGTACCGCCTCACAAACGAGTGCAGGCGCCAGGACCAGTCAAGTTAACTCGTAAGGCTTCTGCGCCCTATCTGGGTCCTCGTGAAAAGTATGGACGGGGACACCGACTGCGGGATGGTGATTCAAGCGACGAGGGGGAGTACGACCCGTCGCTTCAATGTGATGAGGAATTTCGTGACAGCGACGATTGTTCGGATCAATATGGGGAGAGCAACAAACTGATGTGCGTTATGAGCGAGGAACTAACATATCCAACGGATATGGATCTTCTCCGCAGAAAACATGCAAATCAGCACACTAGGGATGCGGTTGGCAGGATTAAAATCGGAATCCCACTTAACCAGCAAACGATCAAGTTTCATCAAGATGCGACCATTATGTCGCAAGTTATTCCGGAAGGATGCGTGCTGTACGAAGGGCGCATCAGAAAAGAGCGGTTCTTCGACCGCTATGGTAATGAAGTATAAGTGTATATATCGTTCGGTATAAAATATCCGGATTTAAAGGCAACTGTATATAAAAGACCTTTTTATTCAACAATTCCAAAGCGATTTAAGATTGGGAAGAAATACCATAAATTATATTTTTTTTGTGCTGCGGTCTCTGAGTTTATTTTTGGGTGGGGTTTTTCTTTTTCGTGTTCTATAAGGACGTTTAAATTTTATTTTTCTTATTTTTTGTAGTTTATTAAGTTTCTTCTTTTTACAAGAGAAATTTTTAAATTTCATGCCACGGTTTTTAATGACGGAGTATCTGCATATTCCTATACTACGCGACTTGTTTTTTCTCGACGATTTAGTTATTTTCTTTATGCATGAACACAATTTATTCGCCATCAAACGTTCGCCTCGTCTTTTTCTTAATTTTGCAGATCTCGGTAAATTTTCTCCGTAATGTAGAATGATTGTTTTATAATCTGTGTCAGTTAATTTGGCCGGCATAATATAATATCATATTTTTATTCAATGTTAAATTCCCTTCCATATATTAGAAATTAGGGGTTTTTATTACCGGTTTCTCGTTTTCTTACCGGTTTCTCGTTTGGTCTATATATGGTAGTTTGCACTATATCATTGAAAATGTGTAAATAGCGGATATTGGCCCGCGGGCAACGCTAGATTGACGGGTACACTGGGAACAGCTAGATTGGCCTGTATCACTATCTCTCCAAATTTAAATTAAATCGTGGGTATGCAAAATTTAAAATGATAAATATTATTTCCTTTGGCAAGGTTGTCTGCGTATATAACATATACCCATACCGCGTTCTATAATTATCCCAAAAACTTTTAACGACCGTTGGAAATTGTTCATTAAGTTCATTCAATATTCTTTGACGAGAGAATGAAAATATTGGCCTGAATACCTTATTATCAGATTCCAATACATATCCGATGCATAATTCATTGTACGTCTGCCAAAAAGCTTCGCCCGATAAAACCAATTCATGACCTTTTTCATTAACATTATCACAATACACAAAACAACAATTAACTTTAGCTGGCTTTACAACTTTTTTTACCATTATAAATTTTCCGATATTTCTCCCTAAGTAAAATCTCCGATAAAGCAAGTTATTCATATTAAATTAATGCATTAATTTACAAAAAGACAACTTCAATTTATAAAACATTTTAAAAATTGAAATGATTTATTATATTAAAGTTTTTTTAACATAATAAACTAATATTTTCCAATGGAAAATTTTGGACACATTAATAGATCAAAATTTGAAGAGGCACTGTCAATGACCTTGAGACGAAAACAAGAAGCCGGAAATAAAAAGAAGGTGAAAACAATTTTGAGTAGAAAATATCGTAGTATAAGGTCTGACTTACAATCACGAAAAAAACGTAAACGTCAAAACTATAAAAGAGTAAGGCGTTTGTCCGATGGGAAGAAAGATAGAGCAAAAGACATGATCCACAAAGGTCACAAACAGTTTGCTCTAACTTGGGGGATGATGATGGGAGTACAAATGTCTATAGATCGTCAAGCTGAATTTTCTGAAAAAATGCGCGGTAATATGGATATGTGTGCGGATTTGTTACAAGTTACTGATTTTATGGCAGTAGATAAAAATACCATTCCATTAGAAATCAAAGATATGTCGTCACACTTTAAGTTCAAAGATTATGCGCCATTGGTATTTGGGAATTTAAGAAATTTTTGGGGTGTTGACAAATATGAATACATGAATTCAA
>DUZG01000078.1 GCA_013349585.1 Nitrospinota bacterium
CCTTTGTACAAAGCCCCCATAATTGAGTTATTTGAACCCAATTTAACGAACCAGGTTCCAATAACAGAAGCAATAATACATACGCCACATACTAATAAGGGTAGAAGCATCATGCTTTCTTGTTCAGCGCCAGTGAAGTAAATAGCCCCTAAAAGCATGGTTGCAACGATTGTAACCGCATAGGTTTCAAATAAATCAGCGGCCATACCGGCACAATCGCCAACGTTGTCTCCAACGTTATCAGCAATAACGCCTGCGTTACGAGGGTCATCTTCCGGGATACCAGCTTCGATTTTACCAACCAAATCAGAACCAACGTCTGCACCTTTGGTAAAGATACCACCACCCAAACGAGCAAAGATTGAAATCAATGAGGCTCCAAAACCAAGAGCAACCATGGATTCTAAAATATGGCGCATGCCTTCAGCTGAATTTGGGTCAATTATGTTGCGCAGAATGACATAATAGCCAGCAACTCCTAATAGTGCCAAGCCAACAACCAACATGCCTGTTACAGCCCCAGATTTGAACGCAACATCCAATCCACCAGCTAAACCAACACTGCGGGCGGCTTCTGTTGTCCGGACATTAGCGCGAACAGAAACGTGCATACCGATGTAGCCGGCAAGGCCAGAAAGAACAGCACCAATGACGTAACCTATTGCGCTCAGCATTCCTAGCCAGAAGCCAAGCAAAATACCGATGATTACACCAACAATAGCAATTGCTGTATATTGGCGATTCAAATATGCTCCAGCACCTTCTTGAATAGCGGCGGCAATTTCTTGCATACGTTCGTTACCAGCAGGTGCTGCTAGTACGGAACGAACTGCCCAAGCACCGTAAAGCAATGCAACAACGCCACATAACAAAACTAAATAATAAAGATTCATTTTATACCTCTGATTAGCGTTAACCCAAATAAACATAAAATGAATGCGTGAAATGTAATCTTGAATTTCTGTAACATCTATTTCTCCACTAGTAACTATGACTATTCTTATATTGAACCATCTTGAACGGTGAGTATAATATCCTAATTTATACCTTCTTTTAACTTATTATCGTAAAATAATTTAGTAGTTTTTTCTTTGTTGAATGAAGGCCGAGGAAGTTCTTTATAGGAGTTTTGCAAATCTTTGGCAATTTGGAGTGAATTCTTATAGAGACTGCTTTCGGCCCAGACTTGACGGCGGTCAAGGATTGGGGCATACCGTAAAGAGGCGGGGGTGTTGCATGCAGAAGAGGTGTATGTCTTCAAATGAATGTGGACCAAAGCTGGAAATTAATTCGAGATAGGTTTGTAAGAGAAGCAAGCCTTACAACTTTCAGTAAGCGCATTTTTTACTCTTAATAAAAATTGTCCGCCTTGGGTCGATAAGCTTCAACTCAAGTTCAACTGAAAAAGGGATGCTTTTTACAAGCTCTGAAAAAGCAAATGTTTGCTGTCGCAATTTATCGAAGGTTCGCGGGGTGATGCAAAGTTCACATTTTTACGAACAAGCTTCAATTTGCACAAACTCTCGGGCAGCGCCTTTTCCCCAATAGCCATAGAAAGCATTGCCTGAGGTGTTGCAATGGGTTGTCATGTGGATGTATTGGTTTTGCCCATTTCCTGCCTTCAAAATGCCGACATGCGAATAGGGAGGAATGGTGCCGCCGCAGTTTGCGCATTCAGTAGAATAAATTTTACACAATTTTTCCAGGCAAGGCTCGCAGACCGCCGGGTCAAAAAGAAAAATTTCTTCGCCTTTGTATTCTAAAAATGTGGGAATGGATGCCACTTTCCCCCCGCACTCGTGACAAGGCGGATTCTTTGATACGTTCATAGGTACGGATTGGGTGTTGATAGAGGGAATTGTAGCGCGACCGTTTTAATTGACGCAGACTTTTTTCATATTTTCAAAGTCGTCTAAAACGGCTCCTGCACCTTTAACAATACTCAGCAAAGGATCTTCAGGAATAAAAACCTTGAGGGTGGTTCTTTCTTCAATCATTTTATCGAGTCCGCGGATCAGCGCACCCCCTCCAGTCAAATAGATACCATTGGAATGGATATCTGCAGAAAGTTCAGGCGGTATTTTTTCCAAAGCACGCATGATGGAGGTTACGATTGTGGTCAGGGGTTCTTTCAGAGCTTCGCGTATTTCATCATCACCAATGGTGATGGACACGGGGACTCCGGTTTTTACATTGAGTCCTTTTACTTCGATAGTAAGGTTGGTCGGTTGTGGAAACGCACTACCGACAGCCACTTTCACGCGTTCGCCTTCAAACACACCAATATTGAGATGATGTTGGAGGCGCATATAGCGGACGATCGATTCATCGATTTCATCTCCGGCAACGCGAACGGACTCTCCATAAGCAATAGCAGACAAAGAGATGACAGCCACATCGGTGGTGCCGCCGCCTATATCAATCACCATATTACCTTCAGGACGATGCACAGGGATGCCCACGCCAATAGCCGCAGCCATAGGTTCTTCTATAAGATGAACCTCCCTGATTCCGGCCATGAGAGAAGCATCAATGACGGCTTTTTTTTCTACCTGGGTAATGCAGGTGGGAACTCCCACGACCATCCTGGGTTTGAAAAATCGGTGCTTGTGTAATATTTTTCTTATAAAGTATTGGATCATCTTATTGGTCACATCGAAGTCAGCGATCACACCATCTTTCATCGGGCGTATTGTGCTGACTTTCGCATGCGTTCGGCCAAACATTTTCTTCGCTTCCAATCCCACCGCTTCAACAGAGTTGTCTACAACATTTACCGCCACGACGGAGGGTTCGTTGAGCACGATGCCTTTTTCGGTTATGTACACCAAGGTGTTGGCTGTTCCTAGATCCATTGCTAGATCGGTGGAAAAAAAACTAAATATCTTATTGAAAAATTGTTTTATCATGCCATCTCTTTAATTTTTTGGGACAATTTATTTCGTGAAAGACTTATCAATTCAAAAAGTTCTTTAGCGTCATCAGGATAAACCGATAGACCCCATTGTATGCTTGCCTGCATTGCGACCCCATTGACATGTAGAGGGTTGTATTCAAATAGTTGCTTCAGCTTGATTTGCAGTTGTTCCACTTCCTTTTGCTTGCGGTTCATTAACATGAGCGCGAACGTATTTTCTGAAAACCGAAAAACGAATTTAGGCGAGGGAATCACTTTTGCGAACAGGGCTATCATTTGTTTCAAGTAGGCATCGCCTTGATCAACGCCGTAAGTCTGGTAAAGGTCACCAAGATTGGTGAGTTGCACTGACAAAAAATAAACTGGCTGGTTGGATTTGAAAAGCTCCTCCGACACTGCAAGTTTATATTCCGTCAAAAACCTATTATTAGGAACACCTGTGACAGGATCAAGATTTTTATCGTAGACCCAGCGATCCTTGGTGTCGGAACATAATAATGCCGAAGCGGCTGCGGAAACGATAAGAGAAAGCTTGTCCAGATCAGCATGGCTCAGCCCTTCTGGCAACGCAGACCCAACTAGTAAAACTCCATATAATGTTTCATTGAGTTGTATAGGTAGAGCGACAGCGGATGACAGGTCTTCGGTTTTTTCTTCTTCAGAAAACAGGATGGTTTTTCGTTCCGGATTAAAGCGTAATAATAAGGGGGATCGATTTTTTGCGCAGGAACCTACTAGTCCTTTTCCAAAATGCACTACTGTTTTAGACAAGTCATGGGTAAATCCGCTATGACCGATGATTCGGCCTTCTTTTTGGTTTTCTTCAAACCAGATTACAGCAATAGATTTAAAGGAAATAATTGCCGCAGGTATTTGCGTTAGCCGATCTGCTACGGAGGACCGGTTTGGAGATTCTGCGAGAAACCTACAATAAGAATTCAGCTCCTGCAAATTGGGCACATCATTTAATGTTGTTCTGTGTTTTTCTTGATGTAAATGCCATGCAATTTGTTCAGCGAAGTTTGACAGGATTTTCTGTAACTTAATGGATATTTGATAGCTTTCCTTGGTGTCAATTATGAGCACACCGAGTAAATCTTTTGCTATAACGGGGACAGCCAGAAACCCTTTTAGATTCTCTGGTTTTTTATAGATTCCGCCGATGTCAGAATCTATATGTTCCATCAATTGCGGTTTTAAGGTTTGTGCGGCAATGCCTATCGGGCCTTCTCCAATTTTTACAACAATGTTCGGGTTCAGGTGACGGCTAAGAGTGAAATGCTCTCGCATCACTAGCTTGTCTTTTGTCAAGCCAAACAGGGCCGTGGTGTGGGCGTCTGCCACGTTCCCTATTAAGTCAATAAGATGTGAAAGAAGATTTGATGGAATCATATGAGGTATTATTTGCCCCTTTTTCTTAGCATGTCTTTATAACTTTTTACTGTGTCCTGAGTGACGGCCATGGCAGCGACCTCAAATTCAGGGATAGTTCCCGATTTAGTTTCTGTGACTCTCACCGCCTGACAATCAATAATCTTTTTCTCTCCAGTAGAGGGAATCCGAAAAGAAACTTTCAAGAGATCGCCGTCTATAACTGTTCCTTTTATAGAAAACACGAGGCCATTGACGGACATTTCCTGGATAAGAATTTTATGTAATTTGTGAAAAAATTCCTTTTCTCTTTCAATTTCTGCTTGGCCGACAATTTTAACTTTTGCTCTCTGGCCTTGGCGTTTGCCCAGATCTTTGTCGAATTTTTCTTTGATCAATTGATCTAGATCTTTTCGAATCTTAATTAATTCATCAGTAGACAGGCTCTCCAGAGAGCCCATGATTTTTTCTGTCATGGTAGGGAAAACTGGGATTATTCAGAAACAAAATAGGAAAACAAAAAAATGGCAGAAAAGTGGGAAAACCGTTTCCCATCCTTAGAAAACTATCTTATAGTGTAACTCCCAAACTGTCAATCGTTTACCATATAGTTGCGGGTAAATTTGAAAAGACTTTATGTGATTTGGCCGTGGAATGGAAAACAGTTTTTCCGTTTTGGGGAAATCGCTTGACAGAGTGCGGTCGGCATTTATATACTCCCAGACTCTTCTTGAGATGTCCATGATCGTTTGGGCGGGTAGCTCAGTTGGGAGAGCACCGGCCTTACAAGCCGGGGGTCACAGGTTCGAGCCCTGTTCCGCCTACCATATATAAAGATTGCGGGGTTGTAGTTCAGCTGGTTAGAACGCCGGCCTGTCACGCCGGAGGTCGCGAGTTCGAGTCTCGTCAGCCCCGCCAGTATTTAGAGGGCTTGGAGCGCATTGCGTTTCAAGCCTTTTCTTTTTGTTCTTTACAGTCCCACTTTAGTCCCGCTATTTGCGGGAATTATGGTCTTAAATATTAGCGAATGAAATAGCTTCATCCATCCCTGATCTTCCCGATATCAGTGGACAGTTAATTAAGCCACATTCTTTTTCTCGAAGTCTTCTGGACTGAGATAACCGAGATAGGAATGTCTGCGTTGCCGATTGTAAAACACTTCGATATATTCAAAAATAGCCGTCTTAGCTTCCTGACGGGTATTGTAAATTTTTCCGTGAATCAACTCTACCTTTAAAGTGTGGAAGAAACTTTCCGCCACAGCGTTATCCCAACATTCTCCCTTGCGGCTCATGCTACATCGAATCTCATTGGCCTTTAATAAGGTCTGGAACTCATTGCTGGCATACTTAACCCCTCGGTCGGAATGATGAATCAGTCCTGACTTCAAACATCCATTACTAATCGCCATATTTAAAGCATATATTGCTAGTTGCCGAGTAATCCACCGCCCCATAGACCAGCCAATGACCTTTCGATGGAATAAATCCA
>DUZG01000079.1 GCA_013349585.1 Nitrospinota bacterium
TCAAAAAATCCGGGCTGGGCCATGGGTACTCTCCTTTTCGTCAGGTAAAAGATCCTATCATTATCCTACGGCCTCTATTCTAATCTACTCATCAACTTTTCAGGCTATTTTTAGAGGTGCCCTTAATTCCTATCTTTATTACACGTGCTCTTTATTAGATTGGTATTTGGTATTAATTATTTGAGGGCAAATAATAAACTGCCACTACTTTGGGAGACATAAAAAATAATATTTGAAGAGGAAGAAGAATGAATAATCACGTTTACAAAGTTCTCGCAAGAGTTTTACTTGCTACTAGTAGCGAGCCCGCAGAATTAAAAAGCTTTTTCAATAAACTTTTTAGTAAAGATGAAATTTCAAATGGGAGTGGGTTGATGGAAAGCCAGCATAACCTGAAAGCCTGTTTGGATAATTTGCAGACGAATATTTTTGTAGCGGACAAAGATCTCAATCTCATTTATATAAACGAAATTGCTCGGGCTACTTTGATTTTGATCGAACCAGAAATTCAAAAGGCATTTGAATTGAGAGTGGATGAGTTCTTTGGGGATTCCATTCATAGGTTTCACCAGAATCCGTAACAGGTGGAAAAGATTCTTCGAAATCCAGCTTGATTCCCTCATTTAACGGAACTGGTTTTTGGATAGATAATCCTTAAAACCAATATCAATTGTATTTGGGATGAGAAGGGTGAAATTTAGGGATATGTTTCTATTTGGGAAGAGATAGGCGAAAGAAAAAAGTTGGAACTGGATCAGGCTTGGGTTAGTTCAATGATGGAAAATACACCCTTTAATATCCTGTTTTGTGATTGTGATTTGAATTTAAAATATGCCAACCCGGCTTCAATGAAAACGTTAAAGACTCTCGAGCAGTACCTCCCTATACGGGTGGATGCGATGACTGGGAAGAGCATCGATATCTTTTATAAAAACCCTGTGCACCAAAGAAAGATGTTGTCCGATCCGCGCAACCTCCGTCATACCGCGCAAATTGAAGTAGAGCCGGAGATATTGGACCTCGTGATCAATGCTATTTATGATCAGGATAAAAATTTCAGTGGGGTCGTGGTCAACTGGTCCGTAATTACAGAAATACTAAAGCTAAAAAAAGAAAATGAAGAAATTACTCGACTTGAAAATGAACGGTCGGAAGAATTACAAAATAAGGTCGGACAAATTCTAGAAGTAGTTAATGCAGCAGCCCAGGGTGATATCTCGGAACAATTGAACGTTATGGGCAGTGACCTTGCAGGACAGGTGGGTCACGCGCTGGCGGATTTTATCGCAAACCTTAGGGTGAAATTGGTTCATTTGGAAAAACGGGTTATGACCTCAATCATTCTTCCAATGCGCTCGTTTCGGTTAGTCAGCAATTGAGTGCTAACGCTGAAGAAACTTCAGCGCAAGCGGGTGTGGTGTCAACGGCTTCTTGGTGAAGTTAGCAATAACGTTCAGGTGGTAGCTACAGGAACGGAAGAGATGACGACTAGTATTAAGGGGATTTTCCAAAGTGCAAGTCAGGCTGCAACAATAACCGACACAGCAGTTAAAATTGTTGAGCAAACCAATCACAAAATTTCAGCACTTGGTGAGAGCAGTGTTGATATTGGGCAAGTGGTAAAAGTTATTACGGAAATTGCGGGGCAAAACAATTTGCTGGCTCTTAACGCGACCATTGAGGCTGCGCGTGCTGGAGAAGCTGGCAAGGGTTTTGCCGTGGTCGCCAATGAAGTTAAGCAACTTGCCAACCAGACTGCTAAGGCAACAAGTGATACCAGCGAAAAGATAAAAATAATTCAGGCAGACGCTAAAAATGCTGTAGAAGCGATGGATGAAATTACTAATGTCATTAATGAAGTCAATGATATTTCAGGAACGATTGCCAGTGCCGTAGAAGAGCAAAGTGCCACAACGAATGAAATGAGCCGGAACGTGGCTTAGGCTGCAAAAGGAGTTCAAGAAATCGCTCGCAATATTACCGGAGTAGCTGAGGCGGCTGAGGATACCAGCAAGGGTGCTATCATCACAGAGCAAACCGCAATGAAACTCACCCGAAATTCGAAAATAATAACCGAACTGGTTGGCAAGTTTAAATATAAAGATTCCAATATGAGTCTTATGACCTGGAACGATTTATTTTCAACACATGTTGGTGATGTTAACTCCCAACATGGCAAGCTAATTGAATTGATCAATGAGATATACCGAGGGATTATGCTTGAAAAAGATAAAGTGACTGTAGATAACACCCTTGATGAATTGGTCGATTTTACAGTAATGCCCTTTGGATATGAGGAGATTATGTTACCAAATATAAGGAGGGAAATACCGAAACCAGCCACGAACTTTTTTCTTTTCTGAAAACTGATTGACGAAACACATCCTGGGAGTTGATCAAAAAAATGTAGCTTTTTTTGAATGGCAAAATGCGGAGTGAGATTTGATGAGTTGTTTAAGGTTTTAACACTTTGAAGCAATATTTTTGGGTTGTGCGGCTTCATCTTGCCCGGTATTGGTTGTTGCGTCGTACAACTGCGTCCAGGCTTCTAATAAGGGGTTTAAAATATTGAGCACTGCCTTAAGAGGTTTTATGTCGGACTTGATATTGGCAAGGGTCAATTGACTCAGCGCGAACTGATAAAGGGATTCCAGGCGCGGTGCGACATCGCCGCCTTTTTTAAAGTCCAGAGCCAAAGAGAGTTCGTTGATGATATCATGGGCTTTTTGAATGTACTTGCCCTGATTGGCTAGATCTCCCTTCGTCATACTTTTTCCAGCTAAGGTGGTGAACTTGATGGCACCTTCATACATCATAAGAATCAGGCGGCCTTGGCTAGAGGTCGAGATCTGATTTCTACGGTACTGATCGTGGTATCGAGATGGAACCATTTATATTTCTTCCTGAAAATAATTTTTAATTTTAATTTTAATTTTTTTCATGATCCAGAGAATAAAGACTTAATCCCATCAATTGAACTTTCAAATGCATTTTTTTGCGAGTTCAACCTTCCTAGAACAACTTCGAGATTAGTAAAGCGGTTGCGGATATTACTATCAAACAGCACGAGTCTTTCTTCGAGGTCGGCAATGGTTTCATCAAAATCGGTGATGGAATTGGTGGCGCTGTCTATCTCCGCTTCAAGGGGACCATCCAAAGACGCATCTGTTAATCTGGCCAAGGTCCTGTTGGTTATTTGGGCAACACCTACTGTGAGCGTGACAGTGCCGTAGTCTCCATCAGCGAGATTGCCGACGCGAAAATTAAGGCCTTCTGCGGCAGTGCCCGGTGCGCCAGCGAAAAAGTTGCCATTGCCCACAGCATCAACGAAGGTACTGGTGCCTGAAGTTGCTAACTGGACCACTCCCCCAGATACTCGTACTTTATAGCCGCCGGGCTCGGTGTTATCGGTGAATCCTACAAATGTAATCGAGCTGTCGGAGGTCTTTCCTGAACTGGAAAAGAACTGGGTAACGTTGCCGATATCACTTGCTATTGCTGTGCTTAGGATTCCATCGTCTATGGAAATCGTCCCATCACTTTGCGTCCGCACACCAATTTGTGACAGAAAATTAAAACTTCCATCTATTCCCACAACCTCATCACTTACGGTTTCCCGCAATGTCTGCTGTAGATTTTGTATGGTAAAGTTTGCAAACAGAACGCCTGTCTCCCCGGTGGATTCGGTTAAAGCCAATTCAGATCTCAGATGGAGAATGATTTCGTTGTATCCGTCTACATAGTTTTGAACTTTTTCTTTTATAGCTTCTTCATCTGGACTTAAAGTGATGATGCCAGAACCAGCAGATTCTAATGTCAAGGTTGTGCCGCTGATGACATCGGTGACAACGTTGCTGGCTTTTGATACCGCAATTCCGTCCAGATCAAAACTAGCGTTCTGTGCGGCTTGGGTTTCAGTAAATGAAATAGGGGAGCTTTGTCCGAACCCAAACAAAGTATTGGAAGCAGAAATTGAAACAGCATTTTCTGTTCCTGTTTGCTTTCCAGATATAACCAGTTTAACGGGATTGGTAGTGCTTCCGTCATTGATAAAGTTTGCCTGGACGTTGGCTCCAGAATTGTTTATAGCCAGCCTGATTCCGTCCAAACTGCTATTGCTATCATCGATAGTGATTTCTGTGACGGTTGATCCAACGGTTATGGCAATAGTACCATTGCCAATAGCGCTGGATGTTTCGGCAAACCCTGTTGAAATAAGTTTGGTTTCTCGGGCTAGGTTATTAACGACTAAAGAAAATGTTCCTGATGTAGCAGTGCTGGAAGTCGTAAGATTTGCTACATCGTTGTTATCATTTGAATTGTTATTTGAAAAAACGCCTGTGGTGGTAATAAAACGTGCTTCAGTATTGAGGGTGTTAACAACACTTTTGAAATTTTGCAGACGATCTTTGAGATCTTGAAAGCTCAGTAACTTGGCATCTTCCAAAGCCCGTTTTGCCTCAACGATATCGATAGGTTGGCGTTGAAGTTTTATGAGATTGTCAATAATTCCACCTGTGTCTAGGTTGGAATTGATACCAAATATTGCGTTTTGAGCCACTTATATACCTTCCAGTATGATTTGCCTGAGTCACTAAACTCATCTGTCTTTAGATTTATCGGTCTTAAAAAGGGCAAACTTTAATGTTTTAAAGGGATAACGGTATTCTAAATAATTTGGATGTGCAGTATTGATATAGGCAATCGTAGGGTCTGTAAGTGATTTTAAAATAAGGTATTATCAAATAATTGTTGATTTGGATGCTCAAGGTGATAAATTGAAAAAATTATTCCTAATTAACTTCTGGATTTATGTCTGAACAACTCGGTCTATTTGGCGAACCTGATGAACAGGAACCTGCCAAAACAATTAAACAAGAACCCGCCAAATCAACTAAGTCGGAAACAGAGCCTCGCGTCCAATATTTTGACTTGGAAACCCAGAAGAGTGCGGATGATGTCGGTGGCTGGGGCAATATCCACAAAATGGGACTGGCCGTTGGCGTGGTTTGGGACAGTCGCGATAAGGACTATTTCGTCTACGAAGAAAAAGACGTAAAAAAACTGGTGGAAAAACTAAGGACTGCGGATCTGGTCGTGGGTTTTAATGTGATCGGGTTTGATTACACCGTGTTGCAGCCTTTCTCTGATTTTGATCTACAGGAGATCAATACCTTCGACATGCTTGTCGATGTTAAAAAGCTTCTTAACTTTCGCTTGAGCCTTAATCACCTAGCTCAACATACCCTGAATGCCAAAAAATCCGCTGATGGGTTGATTTCCCTGCAATGGTATAAAGAAGGGAAAATTGACAAGATCATCCATTATTGCAAGCAGGATGTCGAAATCACCCGCGACCTTTATCTGTATGGGGAGCAACACGGTAATATCAATTACCAAAGTCGATCTGGCAATCCGCTACAACTTGAAGTTGATTGGAAAACGGCTAATTTTACTTCCTAACTTGCTATTTAATTCTAAAAAATCTTTTTTATTTTTGTAGAGTGACGTTGCTTTTTTTTGGCCTCGCGCCTAGCCCGCATATTTCACGAGTAAAATAGTAAGGGTTGTTTTTCGTGAGCTATTGGATTTTTCGATATCATCGGCATTTTTTATTGTTATGAGTCGTGTGAAAAGGTGTTTTTCAGTGA
>DUZG01000080.1 GCA_013349585.1 Nitrospinota bacterium
CCAGCATGGCAACGAGCGGTAAACCGTCAACCTGTTCCCGCTCAGGTAACTCGAAGGACAGGAACCCTTTATTTTCTCATTTTTGAAATTTTCAAAAATTCAAAAAAAAACTTCTTTTCATTTTTCAACTTTTGAAAATGTCCGGGATGGATAGAACTCTGAAATTTTAAAATCATGGCAACGAGCGGTGAACCGTCAACCTGGTTTCCGCTCTGGTAACTTGAAGGGCAAGAGCCCCTCATGCTATCATTTTTCAGAAAATTTTAAAACTTCAAAAAAAAACTCATCCTTTTTATTAAAAAATGTCCAGTGTAAATAAAACTCTGAAATTTCAAAGTCATTTCCGCATTTCAATACCATTTCTATGAAATCCAATACCTGCTTCAAATCTATTATTGCATTCCCCAACACACTTTCAGTAATGAATGTTTTCCAAAAAGAATTTTGTTGGCAACGAGCGGTAAACCGTCAACCTGGTTTCCGCTCGGGTAACTCGAAAGGCAGGAGCCTCTCCCGCTATCATTTTCCCGGAAATTCTGAAATTTCAAAAAAAAACTCATTAATTTTCAATTTTTGCAAAAGTTCTGGACCGATAGAACTCTGAAATTTGAAAATTGTTTTCATAGTTCAATAGCATTTCTATAAACTCCAATACCTGCTTCAAAACTATTATAGTCATTCCCAGAACTTTCAGAACGGGATGTTCTTAAAAAACCACTTTTTGATGGTCGAATTTACCGGGTGCGCTAGTCCCTTCTTGCTCGCTTAGCTACTGTGTTGGTATCACTGGCAGCGCGCAGTGAACCGTCAACCTGGTTCCCGTGCGAGAACTCGTAGATCTTGGCCCCGGCACCCAACTGTTTTTTTTACATTGGCCACGGGTTGGACCCTCTGGACCATAGAATAAGCCCTGGCCAATCCCCGAGTTTCCGTATTACTCTTCAAGAAGGGATAATCCCAGATCTACGAGTTACTCTTCTTTTGGAAAGAAATCTCATGCCTTTCGAGGTATTTTACCGCGGTGCGTTGGTCCCTTCTGGCTCGCTTAGCTATGGCAACGAACGGTGGTTCCCGCGCGAGAACTCGTATAGCAGGGATCCCCCACCCTTTGCTTGCCATGCCAACGTACGGGCACATTTCTGTATAGGGCATTTTCGGTCAGATTTTGGATACCCACCGCGGCATACCAAAACGCTCGAACGTCTTATCTCCCAGCCAGGCACCTGTTTCCGTATTACTCTTTAAGTGGGAGACCTGCTGGGGTCCAAAACCCGGACATCAAGGGAGCTCTCCGTGCACGGGCGCAAGTATTGATCTCTGGGCTTCCCGTGGGGCTTAGATTTTCTTCCTTCCGGACGGAACACATTTCCAAGTTCCCCGGGAGAAGTAAGCAAACCAAACCATATCTTGAGTTAGCCCGGAGCACCGCAGACCGCCCAACATCCGAAAAAGACCACTGAGAGGGGGCAGAGACCAAATGGAGGGAGCTCTTCCCATCTCTATAAACCCTACTCTCCACAGGAGAGGTCCGGGAAAACTCCCTGCTCTACGAGTTACTGTTTCGGTATTACTTCTCTTGGAGGGAAATCTCCTGCTCTTCGAGCTATTTTCGCTTTTTAATACCATTTCTATAAACTTCAATATGTCCTCTAAAACTATGATTGGATTCCCACGACCCCCTGTCGATAATTATTCTCCAAAAACTACTTTTTCATAGTCGAATTTGTAACTCGTAGAGCAGAGATCTTCCTGCTAGAAGAGTAATAACTCGAAGGGCAGGAGATTCTCTCCAAGGGAAGAGTAATCACTCGTAGAGCCTGCTCCTGTAGCTCGAAAAGAGTAATACGGTTGCAGCTGGCAGCTAGTTGGATGTCGAAAAAATGTTGACCTATTTGTAATTTCGGTGTGCCTTTTTCGTCAAGGTAATAGATTCGTTCATTGCGATTCTTTCCATTTGTGTTTTCCCGGAAAGTTGAGTGAAAAAGAAAAATTCCCGGACATCTCCTTTGGAGAGTAGGGTTTATAGAGATAAGAAGAGCACCCTCCATTTGGTCTCCGCCCCGAGTGTGTCGGTGGTCGTTTTCTGATGTGCCTCGGTCGGGGAGCTACTTGCTCATTCAATTGCTCGAGAGAAGTCACCAGGGCAGTGGCCGGGAAATTTGTTAAATTTCAGGATTTTCGTGATGTTCACTATTTTTGAAAATTTTGATTTTTCCAAAAAAACGAACATGATGCCTTGAAGACAAGGGCGGGGAAGTAGGCTCGAAGAAATAAGTGTCGACAGATGTCGTGGGAATGACAATTGAAGTTAATAGAAATGGTATTAAAGCCTGAAAATAATTTTGAATTTCAGAGTTCTTTCCATCACAGACATTTTCAAAAAGTTGTAAATGAAGAGATTTTTCAAAAAAAATCAGAATTTTCAAAACAATTAGGAACATGATAGCTGGAGGGGGCTCCTGCTCTTCGAGTTCCCCGAGCGGAAACTTGGTTGACGGTTTACCGCTCGTTGCCATATTGACCCACTCGTCAAATAGCTGAGCCTTGCCCCCGCAAAGATCTATGATGTTGGACGTGAATGTTTCAATTTAACTGATACTTTGCATTTGAGTTGCTAGTTCTGTTACATCTGAAGTCTTTAAATCATATTGAAAATCATTTCTCCGAGTACCAGCTCTGGTTCTCGACCAAACTCACGTTTTGAACCCGGCCCTCTGAAAATGTTGATATTTTAATGGTTTTAGTTAGAAAATCTTGAAAATCACCAGAAAATTAGGTTTTTGTCAAGAATTATGAAATAAACAGAAATTATCATTAAGTTGACTGCTCTACGAGTTCCCGGCGGAAACCTGGTTGACGGTTTACCGCCGGCTCGACAAGACGGGCAGAAAAGGAATCTCCCTCTCTGAGAGCAATTCCAAAGCGGACTTTCGGCAGACGCCACACTTTGGCGACCATCGCCGACAGACCATTCTGTCCCGGCCACATGTTATCCGAAACAAATCACAGGCTCATTCTTGTTTTCGCCTGTTTCTGTTTATCGAAACTGGTTCGAGAAAGCATGACCAAAACAAAAAGGAAGTTTCAAAGTTGCAGTTGGAACTATTCTCGATTCTGCTCACTTCTGCTTTCGTTTTCGTTTTCGTTCTTCTGTTGCGTTTGTATTGCCTTTCTCTCATCTTTCTTTTTATTTTTTCATTGTTCCAATTGTCCGTTGTCATGCGTTGTGTTGTTTTACTCGACGTGCGTGATGAGTTGTTTGTTCTCCTGCGTTTCTTCTCCGTTGTCGGTGGTTTTGCGCTCCTCTTGATCGCGAGGGTGCGTTGCGTCTCAGTGCTCCGGTGCAAGTGTCTGGCCTCTATTTTGACCGACGCGCTGGTGTGTCTACCTCCTTGTTCCAACAATGTTGTGTTGTGTTTCTTGTCCTCGGCTTTTTAAATTTCCGTTCACTGGCCAAGTTTTGGCTGTTTCATATTTCCAGCGTTGCACTGGGTCACGAATCATGTGTTGGCTGTCAACAACTTAAGTTCTGTCGATCCATGTGTCTCGTTTCTTAATTTTTTCAGTTTTATGGTTTCCATGAACTTTCAAGTTGTCAATTTCCTGATTTTTCTTTAAATACAATATGAGATTTTGATGATTTTTACATTTTTTACACTTTCAGTGTTCACAGAAATTCTTTAAAAACAAAGGGAAGCAAAGAATGGAAGAAAGCTGGAAAACCTGAAAACTGGGGGCCACAGAAATTGTGTGTTTCCTGACGGTGTCTCTGTTCTCGTCCAACCTTGGCCCTATCTTCTGTTCTTGTGTCGTCTGGTCCTGCTTGCGCATCCTTCCCTTGTTTCTGTTTTAGTCTGCCTGTTGTCTTTGTGCGGCGTCTTGCGTTGGTTTCTTCCGTCGTTGGTTCACGCCTCCTCTCTGGATCTGCTCAAGCTCTTTCACATCCTGCAGAAAGCTTCTCGACGCCCTTTTGCCCTCCTTGCCCTCAACAAAGAATTTTGTTGAAGTGAACTACAGAACTCTAACGCATTAGCTCTTACATCTGCAAAGTAAACATGGTGGCCTGTAGCGTACTTTCCCACATGCAGCGAGACTTCCCACCTAGCAATTCACACTTTGCTTTGCAAATTCTCGTCACCCGTTTCATGGATTCCTGGCCTCTTGGTTTCCCATAGCAAGCCTTTCGTTCTTGAATCGCATGGGGATTTGTTCTGGTAATATTAGTCCAGCACTGCCCTGGTTCCAGTGCTGGACTAATATTATCCAAAAAAATCCCGATGCGATTCAAAAACGAAAGGCCTGCTATGGGAAACCAAGATGCAAACATGATGGGCTGGGTGTAATTTCCCACACGCAGTGACGTCTCATCTCACAATGCACACTTTGCTTCGTAATTCTTGTCTTCCTTTCCATGGATTTCTGGCTCATTAGTTCCCAAAAGCAAGCGTCTTGACCAAATATTATTTCAACAAATACAGGATCATATTCTTAGTTGACAGTGGTTTTGCGCTTCTGTTGAGTCCCGGCGCCCACAAGTTTTGAGACGCGCTGGTGTGTCTGAATTCCTTTTTCAAATGTGTTGTGGTTTGCCCCTCCTCATCTGCTTTCAATTTATATTCACTAGCCAAGTTTGGACTGTTTCCAAGTTTTCAAATAATGTTCATGTTGAACAATATTATTTCTTGTTTCTTGTATTTTGCAGTTTTATCGTGTCCTTGAGCTTCCGCTTTTAATTTTCCCAGATTTCTCTGAAAGTTCACAATGATATTTTGATGATTTTTGTATTTTCCAACCGTGTCAGCGTCACAGAGATTCTTCGAAATCAAGGAAAGTAATTTTTGAGTGGGTGTGTTCCGAGATCAGTTTTGCTGAACGAATGCAGATGAAGAGAACAATGAGCATATAATCCACAATGAGAATATGTGGTTCCCATTGCATTCAAAGTAAATGGCAACGGGCCAAGAACTGCCAACCTGATCCCTGGCAGGTGTGGAGCAGTCCATGCTCCGCATCTTGAAGCGATTTCTGCCTGAAGTTCTATGTGGGCTGGGCTTCCAAGGAACTGACAGTGGCCATTGCTTTGTTTTGGGAGAACTGCTGTTATGAGTTGCATAATGCATGCATGCCCCCAGAAATTTGCAGCTTGGCTTGCATATTCTTGTCATCTGTTTCATAGTTTTGCGTTCTCTTTGTTTTCCGTAGCAAGTTTTTCTTCTTTGAATTGCAGTGGTAGTTCTTTCAGTTACAAGTAACAATATATTTAATTCCTCCCAGAAGCACTTATCTGTTGGAAGAGTAAAAAACTTGTGCAGCAGATACATTCCTGCAAGAGAGGCATAACCAGGGGCAGAGATTCAGTGCTCGCTTGACGAACTTCATTTAACAAAACTCCAATAC
>DUZG01000081.1 GCA_013349585.1 Nitrospinota bacterium
ATAAAGTTCTCCAATCAGATCAAAGTAACGGTTTGCCTGAGCAAGAAGAAACAAAAGTGTCTCGAAAGCCTGAAGGAGAATTGAGCGGGCCTCCCTCAAACTCTTTTGATAAAGTTTTCGCGGTTGCCCCGACTGCAGTTGTGAACCGTCTGCAGAGCCGCAAAATGCTTTCTGGGACGATCTGGGCTATCCCTAAGAGGGTTCCACCTGCTACTTTCGCTCAGCGTGTCCAGGATACTTCATCACCTGAAGAAATGGGAGAGAAACAGAAGAATTCTGAACATTTACGGGCTAAAGACACCATTCTACTTGCAAAGGGGGAAGGGGTGTTTACGGTTGCCAGGAAAATCAAAATTAAGGATATCCACCCTGGTCAAATTGCAGTCGCACTTTGGATAAAAAATATTGATAAGTTTATCTACGGAAATATCAATGGCATTCAACCGAACACGCGACTGGATAAGTTTGGCATCGAGAAACTGGCAGCAAAAATTGACCTGCAAACCGCTAAGAACGTTTTAAGCGGGCAACTTCATGAATGGAAGTTAACAAAAAGAAAGCCGGGCAAGGGTGAAAAAGCAGAAACAAGCGTTCAAGAGATTCCTCTTCCAGTGGAGAGAATGAATAATGTAGCATCTATCTTTGATTGGATATCGGGATGGAAATCTTCCTGGGAAAAAAATGATATTGAGAGGCACATCTCTTTTTATAGAGAAAAGGTTTCAGAAAACTCTTCTTCTGTTCAGGAAAATCCTGCCCAAGAAAGCTTTGTTCGGAAAAAGACTTTGTTTTTAAAATTTCCGAACCCTCGTCTGAGCGTATCTTCAAAAAATTTAATATTGAAGCAGGGAATGCCTTGGGTGGTTTTCGAGCAATACTTTTTTTCTGAGTCTTTAAAAAGTAAAGGGACGAAAGAGGTGAGAGTGGTATGGGAAAATGGAACTTGGAAAATAGATAAAGAAAAATTTTATGCTGAAAAAACCAAAGTCACAGGTCTGGACAATTCGTTGCGCAGAAAAAAAATATTACCTGAAAATAAATTTCCTTTTGTTATCCATGTATCTAGCCATTCGAATAAACCGGAAGCTATTTTTGCTTCCAACAATCTAAGAGGAAACGGGTACGATTCCTATACCGCACCGGTGCGAGTGTCTAAAGATGTTCAGATTTATCGTGTTTATATCGGTCGTTTCGCGAACTGGGATCAGGCGCATCGAGTGGTGCAAACTCTTTGGAGGAAGAGTCTTGCGAGGCATGCTACAGCTATTCCTTATCCTTTTACCTTGCAGGTGGGGGAAGTGGACTCGATCGTGAAGGCTCGGGAACTCATTGAAGAATTGAGATTAAAGGAGATTTCGAGCTTTTTGTCGGTCTCAAGTGGAGAACCTGAAGGCATCAAATTCGAGGTTTTTGTGGGGGCATTCAAAAAGCTGGATAATGCGATTTGGCTGATGAAAGAGCTGGAGCAGGGGGGCTTTAATTTTAAAAAAATTAGTCCGTGATATTAGCAGGAGCCGAATTGAAGAAACAAAAAACCGCCCACTTTTAAAGTGAGCGGTTTTACTGTTCAAAAATCTTATAATGATGTTTTCAAAGTTGGAGCGGGTTTAAATCCAACTGTTTTGCTGGCCTTAATTTTAATTTCTTCACCAGTTTGTGGATTTCTACCTTTTCTTGCTTTTCTGGATCTTACGGTAAATGTACCAAAGCTAGGGTAGGCAAATCGTTTTTCTTTTTTGATGGCTTTTGAAATATTTTCAAAGGCGGCATCAACTATATCTCCTGCTAATCTTTTTGTAAGATTGTCATCTTTACAGGTTTTAATTACTGCATTAATAAGCTCGTCTTTTGTCAAGGTTTCTCCCTCCTTATGTAAAAGCATTATCTGCTGACGCAGTATAAGAAAACGGATATAAATGTCAAACAAAAAAAACAGCGTGCCTATCTTTTAAGTAGTCATGGCAGGAGATATCGTCTCTTTTGATTTGTGTGTGGTAAAATAATATATAAAAATTAAGGCGTTTGCGGTAGACGTCTTAATTCCATAAATAAAAAATTATTTTTTTATAATCCCGGAATATTTTGATCCGAAGTATAAGGAGGTGTAATGGCAATATTGAAAATTGTAAAACTGGGGAACCCTGTTTTAAGGCAAGTGGCCAAACCCGTAGACCTGAATGGTTTGGCAGAAAGTGCAATGCAAGCCTTTATCGATGACATGATTGAAACCATGCATCGTGAAGGTGGCGTAGGGCTTGCAGCACCGCAGGTCAATCGATCTACCCAAATTGTCGTGCTTGAGTATGCTGAGAATGAAAGGTATCCCGACGAGGTGTCCATACCCCTGACAGTTTTGGTTAATCCTGTATTATCCGATTACAGTCAAGAAACAAAGGAGGGATGGGAGAGTTGCTTGAGGTTAGTAGACTTCCGTGGACTTGTTCCCAGATCTACCACGGTGACTCTCAATGCCTATAACCGACAAGGGAAGAAAATTCAAAAAACAGTTTCTGATTTTGAAGCGGTGGTATTGCAACATGAGCTTGACCACCTCAAAGGTTTTGTATTTCTGGATCGTATGAAGGATTTGACACAGTTATCTTATCAGGAAGAATTTGAAGAGTTCTGGGTGAAAAAGGAAGATGCCGCCTCTTCGTAAAAAATGATTTATCCGGGGATGAACAATGGAAGATGAAATTCTGCACCTTTATCAGGAACCGGCTATTGGTGCTTCTTATACGAATACCTACGGCGAAGAAAATATTTGCAATCTGTTGAATAAGTATCGCAATCTGGATAAAGAAGGTATGCAACAGATGATGAAAATAGTGGTTAATTTCTCACAGTCGAACGACCTCGCCACTTCTTTTGTCTCGGTTGGAGTTCTGCATGCGTTGAGACAAAATGAAGGCGTTGCAGAGGCCTATAGATGGGCTAATACGCAGGAAGATGCTGAGCGAATTATCAGTCACTTTGAAATTGGCAAATCAGTGGCGGACTATTTTTCCTGAACCTTTTTTTCAATTTGTCCTTCGCGAAACAGGGGTAGTGGATTGAATCCACTTGGGTCGATAGGTCAAACCGAACCCACACAATCCCCTTGTTGCAATTTTTTTCGAACAAAGGTTAGAAACCCGGTCCAGCATAAACCGGGAAGGACTACCAAAGCAGCCATCCACAGGGCCACCTGATTGGATGTAAGACCCAGCCCATCGATAGCAAAGCCGACTCCCCAATTGCTGATCCCCATCACCAATGTCATAACGGCAAGCTCAAAGCTAAAGACTCTACCGAGATAGCGATCTGGAGTGGATAAATGAATCAATGCCGAACTGAATACCCAGATGATAGAACCGAACAAAGTTGCTGCTGCCACACCAAAAGATAACGTCCAAAGATTTTCCGAGTTGGCTATAAACAGATAGGATGCCGCCTTTAGAAAAAAACTGGCGGCAATCGCCCAATGCAATACTGTTGCGGTTTCTCCAAAAAATCGTTTGACTAACAAGGGGCCTAATGCGGCACCTAGACCGCGCGCGGAATAGAGAATCCCAATCCCCAACGACAGCATGGCAGGCTTTGAAAGCACCTGACTGGCCATCAAAGGAATAAGCGTCATTATGCCGCCTGCCACAGCCAGGCCGGATTTTAATAAGCTCAAAACCAGAACCACCGGTTCTTTGATAAGGAAACGCGTGACTTCGAGCCATTCCTGAAAACCATTTTTCTTTTTCAGTATTTCGATAGGTTTTTTTTTGGTAGGGATTTTGGATATGAACCAGGCAGAAACTAAAAAAGTGCAGGCATCGACGATAAAGGCAACGCGGATTCCAAACAAACTCACTACGATGCCACCGAGAGCTGCGCCAAACGCCAGCATGACTGACCAGGTGGAACCGCTAAGAGCATTGGCAGTTACCAGATGCTCTTTGGGGACGAGTGAAGGTATGATGGCACTTCTTGCAGGCTCAAAAAAACCGGATAATGAGATCTCAATAATAACCAGAGCATAGATAAACCATAAAGTACCTTGGTCTTCTACGAAAAGAAATCCGAGCACGACAATGAAGCGTAGCAAATCGCTGGCGATCATAACGGTTTTGCGGCTGATGCGGTCTACGACCACACCAGCGATGGGACTGATCAGTACTATGGGTAGTAGTTTTGCCATCATGGCACCAGCCATGGCCATGCCGGAATCACTGAGCCTGAGAATCAACGCATAAATTGCGATGCTGTTTAACCAGTCCCCCAGTTCAGACACCACTTGCCCGTACCAGAGATTGCGAAAAGAATTATTTTCCCGCAACAGTCGAATATATCCGATTGAACTTTTGTTTTGCATAGACCCTTTCCCAAATTTTTTAGGCGGGAAAACCACCATAATAATAAGGAGAGCTTGAATCTGCAACTGGAATTCATTTCTGCGGTCTGGTATGTTTATTGTTGGATTTAACTCAGTTGGAGTTTTGGTGGAATAGTTGGAAGCAAGACTGAAAAATGTTATTTAC
This sequence comes from Nitrospinota bacterium, assembly GCA_013349585.1. Lineage (GTDB taxonomy): Bacteria > Nitrospinota > Nitrospinia > Nitrospinales > VA-1 > UBA8687. The sequence continues at coordinate 4,512 of DUZG01000081.1, forward strand.
TTGAAAAAAAATCGCCTTCTGCGAAAGACTGAAAAATGGATGAAGTTGAGCCGGTACATGAGGAAATAGAAGACCAAAAAGAAAAATTGATAAGCCGTATTTCTTTATGGGTATCCATAATCCTGACCACAATTGTGGTTATTTGGTATTACAACGAAAACCCTCCGGATTCGCCTGCGGTGGTCAAAATGCGAGTTTTCTTTAAAGAAAATAACCGCGATGTTATGAAGTTTATAGACCTTCCGCGTAACGAAATGATTGCCTTTGCTTACAAAAAAAAGCATCCTTTCTATCTAAAATATGTGAAAGTTTCTGAGTCGGAAAAATCCAAGTTAAGCGCTCTCATCCATATATCTACGGATTACACACCTAATCAATATTGGTTCAACCTGTTTTTTGCTTGGGTAATAGCTTTCACCACTTTCTGGTTTCTTGGATTGATGGCCGAAGCCTGTATCATCCTCATGCGGCGAAATTCAGAAGCCAGAGTCAAAAATTATAAGCTGGAAAAAGAACAGAGCGAGCGAGAAAAAGAAATGTAAGTCTGCCCCGTATCATCCCCCCCCAAATATGATTAATAATTATATTGTCCAGATAATTGTCCCTAA
>DUZG01000082.1 GCA_013349585.1 Nitrospinota bacterium
ATCCTCAAAAAAATTCTTACACGACTTACATTCATATGAATATAGTGGCATATTTTATACTAGAATACAGGAACTAATCCAACGAACAGATTACGATCTTCAACGCCATCAAAAAATGCTCGGATAGCCTGTTGCTTTGTGGTAAACTTCGCAGCATCAAACTCACACGGATCTTTTAGATCAGGCGACGAAATAATAGTAAACAGTCGATCCACGACCTTACTCTTTGTAGAGCTGGCAAAAATATCTCGGGCAACTCCTTGATCCGGAACAGAAAAAGAAACATCACAGACCCAAACAGTAGTCAAAGACTCTGCCTCTTCGTCTTCAAAGGCTTTCCAAAAGTCTTCGCCAGTAGCTTCTGGTGCAATTTCTTCAGCATCCTCTGCGGAATCACTAAACACATCAACCTTCTCCGAATCACTTACCGCTTCTGTTGTATTCACTTCTGCGGCATCAACCACAGATTCACTATTAGACATCAATCAAACTCCTTATTTTAGATTCTTTCAGCCGCTACCCTTTACCATAAAGGGGCTGCACAATATTTTACCAGCCTCGGCGAGAATGCCAACGCAAATAACTCTGAGTAGCAGAGTTCATACAAAATTCCTGTATGTGAAACTCCGCATAATTGCAATGAGAATATATACCACCAGCTGGCATATTATAGGCAGCTCGCCGGACTGGACGATAGGCGGGCCGGCGAGCTGGACGATACGCTGCGCGCGGCCTATACTGGGGGGACAAAATAGCACGACCCACATTAAAAGTCTCCAAGGCCAACAAACGACCAACTTGATCCTCAAATCCATTCTTTAGATCATTGTTTGCACCAGCCGGCAAAGCAACAAAACAGACACAAGCAAATGCCGCAATTGCAGCAATAGTTCGTACTGGGCGATTATAATTCATGGTTAACACTCCTTAGTTGGGTTCTTTATTTGAACCGTTAGAATAACCATCTTTATACCAGCCGCCGCCCTTTAATTTAAAGGAGGTGCGACCGAGTAATATATTTAGTGCATTTTTTTGTCCGCACTCAGGACATTTTCGTTTTCGTCTGGAATTTATTTTTTGCCAGATCTCAAATGTGTGGTCACAGTGCTTACATCCATATTCATAAATAGGCATATCTACTCGTCATCGCGCCGGCGTGAAGATAATCCGCGGTACGTTCGTATGACAAATTGCTCGACATATAATTTATGAATTAGACTTAGTATTCTTTTTAGCATCTTTTCGCTTCTGTTTACCACCCTTAGTTTTAGATGATACCTTTGTGTTATTAGCCTTTCGTCGGCGCAACCATGCCCGAATATTATCGTTATAACCAGAAGCAAATGCAATTGCCTCATCAACAGAAATCATCCCACGGCGAACTCTTTCGCGCAGACCCGTAGGATTTTCAGGAGCTTTATATTCAGCAGCCCTTTCTAGTGCTTCTTCTTGCCGACGTTCTTTTTCTAAACGACCTCTCACTTTAAATTCTCCAGTTTTAATTGTGGATCAAGTTGATTCATCATTTCACTAATATCAGATTCATCAATACCATGAGGGTCTCCCCCCATTGTTTTAACCTTTTTCCAACCGATTCGGAACTCAACCTTAGTAGGAGGTCCGAATTCGGAAAAGTTCTCATTAACAGCCTGCACAAAGTCGCGATCTAGGGTGCTAACATAACCTCCCCATCCAGGGCGTTTGTCATCGTACCATTCAACAAAGATCCGAGGATCAATATCGTCCATTATAAAAGCTCCCACAACTACTTTATTATATAGCTAAACTGTATAACTATTTATATCACCAATTTCATATTAAAATTGGAGCCCGCGGCAGGAATCGAACCTGCTTCGGAACCTTACAAAGGTTCTGCTAAACCAATCAGCTACACGGGCTACTAATGCGTCGATTAAGAATTGCCATGTCAAGCCGAGTTTCTTCTCGTTGTTGATCGAGCATTTCTATTAGATCCTGACTGTAATCATAGTCAATTCCAGCTTCCATGTCTTGCCGACACCACTTTATATTTTGTTCAATGTCAACCAGACGCTTTTCATAAAATTTAATATCAACATCTTTCATGGCAATCATTCCTTAGGTATGAAAAAGGAGGGCGACCCAAAGCCGCCCCCCAATTCCAAAAAATATCACAAATACTACGCCATCGCAGATTCGGCTTCGGCGACTTCTGATACAGTCTCCGTTTCCGTTACGGGAGCAGGAATCGTAGCGACATCTGCCACGCGGAAACCCACGACCTTGCGACCATCCTTGATAGCCTCAACCGGAACGCCAGCCTTGTTCTTGACTTCCCAGATATATGTAGACATGCGATACATCTCCACATCCTTACCGAGTGCCGCCGCAAGGTCTTCCTTGCTGACCGAATTCGGTGATGCATTCTGAAGAATTTTCAAAACACGCTCAAACTGCTTGATCTTTGACATTGGTACTTTCCTCACATTTGGTAGTTTATTGTCTAGGAACTCCCCAGCACAGAACTACCATTGCTATTAAATATCGAGAAAATTCTCGATAAAATTGTTTGCCGCTACCCGAATCTCAGCTTCACTCAGATCCTTAAAATGGAACGAAGAATTGATTGCCTGCTGGGCAAGAAACTCGGCAGGATCGTCCATCCAGAAAATCACATTCACCTCGGCATCGGGAGTTGAAGCGCGGAAATACTTCTCCAAATCACCAGGGCGAGTCAACCATCCCTGGGATACACTCTCAACATCCATAGAACCTTTGCGCCAATTGATATTCATATCTTCCTCTATCGTTGATTTATCGAAATGAATGGGAACCTCTACCCTCTCCCCTTTCAGGGTTGTAGGCGTGCTTCAGACGCCTCGTTATCCCAGAACCTTCCGGCTCTGTTTGGTAGATGCTGACCCCAGCAGGACTCGAACCTGCATTCCCCGCCCCGAAAACACCCCAAAACTTAACTGGTTAGGAAAAGTAAAGAGACCTACGGTGATTACCAATCGTGCGATGTCTTACCTATTAGACGATGGGACCCCAAAAATCTTTAGTTCGCCTGGGGGGCAATGAGTCTATCCCCGGGCGCCTCTCTCAGTTACATATAGAGTATACCTCAGATTCAGATAAAGTCAAGGGATTGAACGAAAAAACTTCGTTTGTAAGTGATTGATTATAAAGGGGTTTTGATAAATCCACATCTTTTTTCTAAGTGATTAATCCTAAAGGGTTTTTTGGAGTGGCGGAGGACGCCTTCTCCGGGTCTTTTCTCCCTAAGACGCTCTCTGACTCAGGGGGTGGGCTAAAAGCCGACAGAAGCCCTCTTGCGGCGCAACCCTAACCGCGTCTGCTCTTTTTCAGTCGAGCAGGGCTCACATGCATACAAGGGAGCAGTCTTCGTGGTGATCCTGTCGTATCCGTCATCCAAGGCAATCCGGCGCAGAGCTTCGGCAGACTCGCCGCAAAAATTACAAATCAAATCTTCTGACATGGCATCCTCCAGATATTCATCGTGATTATTTCGGGCGCCGCCTCTGGGTGCGCGACGGTCTTTCATAAATCCGGCAGTCCGAAGACATGCACCCATGGCATTATAATCTCGGGGCTTATTGATGGTCTTTACATATTTCTTCATCTTTAAATCCACACTTCGGGCAAATATTATCCATAATACCTGCCGAGCAAAATTGCCAATCTCCATCATCGTCCATAAACCGAGACACAAGTCCAGTCTCTATCATAATTTCCATAGTGGCACTTGTTCCAGCACCAATACCCTCATGATGCCCCCAACTATAACTTACACCGGCGGCTAATAACACCATACCGGACAAAACAAATTCTAATACACTAAGATCCATAACACTTCCCTTAAATAATATTTACGAAACAATATAAGTGAACTCAGTAAAACCCTCATCTAAAGTAGGGCGTTCGTATCCAGTTTTTATCAGTTGATCTAAATCTTGTTCCCAAACAACAGCAATTTTTTGATAGTCAGACAACTGATCCAACACAAAACTTCGATCTTTTTGGGTCAACCCCCCACAAAACCAAACAATATGTCTTCCATCATTTTTTGCAGACCTAAGCTGTTTTCTCGCACTCCGCTTTAATTTCCATCTAGTATAAACAGAGTCTCCCAACTTATGCTCCGACATAATAACATCACCAGAAAAATGCTGCGGCACAAAGCGCCGATCATGATGAACACGATTTTGATCGGTGCGCGGGCGAATCTCGGCCTTGATATTATTCAAAGCCCATAATTCTTTTTGTTTATCAGAAAGGCCAATCAACATTGTGACTGATTTTTTATTATGATTATTACTCATATACATTTCTTCAATTTCATTCGGGCAAATCTTCACTTGATTTTCGTAAGGTTTCTTATTCACGACAATATATTCCTAAAAATAATATAATGATAAAAAGGAGCGGGGGGAAGGTACTCCCCCCGTATACTCATATAATAAGCGTCCTGTCCCGTCACGGGACCATCAGAACTTCTACTCCCAAAAATCACAAGCCATTCTGTAAAGGATCAATGCATTCGTACCCGAACACTACCAACACAAATATTAAGTATGACTCTTCCTTTAAGGATCCACCCCGACTTAACGACTGACGGCTCCAGTAGCCGGCTCTCCGAGCAGGACCTATATCTGTTGTTATACGAGAAAACTACTTCCCAAACTCCAACAATTTATTCACCGTATCGGTACTCGGCTATCCATAAATTCTCCGTGAATCTCCCTCAAGGCCAGCTGAGCCTCATTCGCTACTAACCGCAGTCTACGATGTTTGCTACTCCGTTCAATTCACGGTCCTCTATAGAACTTATATTATGTTATTCCCCTAGTTAATAATAGTGGCAAGTTTTACATTTCCACTTTTTTTCTCGCTTCTCATAAGGAAGCGAAAAATCCTTGATACTAAGATTCGTCATTATAATAAAATTCATCCTCATCATATTCTAACTGTTCAATCAC
>DUZG01000083.1 GCA_013349585.1 Nitrospinota bacterium
AAGGCATCCAACGATGCCCACAGCTCTATAGTGTCAGTCTCAAACCTGATTTCTTGCTGGGGACTGAATTGGTAGGTTCCATCGAGCAACTGTTTCTGAAGGTTCGGTTTAATTGTCTGCCAATGTCTTCTAAGGTTCCAGACATCATTGTTGGGGGAATGTTCTTTTCTCTTCAAGCATAACCATGAGAATGCCTGTTCTATGATTTCATCGGAGGCGACTTGTTCAATCAGTTGCATTGGGTTCCTTGGTTTTCAACAGTACCTGAAAGCCAATGATACACCGACTGATGATTTGGATGATAAGATACTGGGTAGGATGATTAAGGCGGCTGGTTCATCTACTTCCCTTTTATCATGAGCAAGAAAACTGAGAAAGTTTGCTTGTGGATTTATGAAAAGATTAAGAAGCGTTGCAAGGCCAATGAAGAAAGTTCCTAGCGCTACCCATTGCAGTTTTTAGTGCCCACTTAAGCAAATATATTATTTAAAATCATAAAGATAGGGGGGAAGGGCGGCTCCCTAGGTAGAAAGCCAATGAAAACCGCCAAAAGTGGACCTGAAGTGGACCTGAAAATTGAGGACAATAAAAAAGAGGCTAACTCTTTCGAGTTAACCCCTTGTTTTATTTGGTAGCGGGGGCCAGATTTGAACTGACGACCTTTGGGTTATGAGCCCAACGAGCTACCAGGCTGCTCCACCCCGCACCGATATTTTTCTTATTAATTATGAGTAATACTTGGAAAAGGTTACTTTTTCAAGTTGAGGAAGACTTTGGAGTGAAAAGACCCGAAGTATTAATAATCCACTTATATGCTTATAAAGTCAAGCGGAACCTTATCTAAAGAGACGGGCTCTGCTGGGGAAACACCCCGAGACAGAGCCCGACAATTTTTTAGAACTAGAGATTCGCGTTTTTGCGATCTGGATTCTGGAAAAGAGAAGTCTCGTTGCTCAGTTCAGCCAATGCAGGAAATGTTTCTTCCGGATGAATCTTCTTGGCTTTTTCTAATAGATCTTCTTCTGTTTCCTTGTGTTCTTCATTTGGAATACAACAGTCTACCGGGCAAACTTCCTGACAGGCCTCTTCACCATGAAACCCGACACATTCTGTACAAAGATCTGCTTCGATTTCGTAAAAATCTTCACCTTCGCTGATTGCCGTGTTAGGACATTCCGGCTCACATACTCCACAGTTAATACATTCGTCAGTGATTAATGTAGACATCTTGTTTTCCTTCTAATTAGTTAGTTAAAAAAAATATATAAAATTAAAGCTTTAATGTTCTCAATTTATTTGCCCTGCCAATCTTCGCAAGGTTCTCCAAATTATAGCCAATTACAGAGCAAGTCAAGAGAATTTTTGGTATCGGCATTAATTTGAATTCAGGCCACCTGTTTGACCAAAAAAGCATTATATATGAGTGTCTTGGAGAGTAAATTATTATTTTTAAATTTATCTACTTAAAAATGATTTTTCACCCTTTCTTGTTCTCCTATTTGATATGATTTATTCATGGTTATCAAAAAGGCTCTTATCTATATACCTCTTGCTTTGATTCTTTTCCTCATCCAATCCTTTTTCTGGGTGCCCACCTACGATAAGCAGGCGATAGGAAACCCGGCAAGACTGGTTAAATATGTTCATGGCTCCAGTGGCGATGCGCAGATACTCAACCCGACACTCAATGCAGATACTTCAAGTAGTACCATCTGTGACCTTGTTTTTGATGGTCTCATTGATCTTGACAAGGACCTCAAATATCGACCTCGTCTTGCAAAATCGTGGGAACAATACGAAGAAGCCTATCTGGCAATCAATACGTCCTGGTTTCTACCCGGAGGGCAACTGGAAAAAGATGCGCGCAACTGGCCCGATATGCTGGCAAAAGCTTTGTCTGAAAATAATCAGTGGAGTAATAATCTGCTCAGCATAGAAGTTGTTGCCGAAGAAACCTTCGAAGGCGAAATTGAAAAAATTGGCTACATCCTAAAACAACCGGCAAGGCTGAAGTTCACACTCAAAAATATTGATCAGGATTTCTTCGAGCCTATCAGAAAGTTTCTTGGAGAAGACTATTTTAAAAGTTTTCCTTATCATCGGTTTATCGAGACAAAAGATGCTGGCCAACAAAAAATTCTCGAAAAACAATATGGAAAAATTCTGCATGTGACCGAGCACAATCCGGTCATTGTTTTTGATCTCAGAAAAGATGCTGTTTTCCATGATGGACATCCCTTCGATTCGGGAGATGTATTTTTCACTTATAGCTCGATCATAAACCCGAAAGGCACGTCACCGCGAAAATCGGATTACGAACCGGTGAAATTTGCCACCGTACTGGGACCCCATAGAATAAAATTTACCTATAAACGTTTGTTCTCACCCGCGTTTAATTCCTGGTCTATGGGCATTTTACCGGAGCATCTGCTAAACGAAAAAAAACTACAGGAAGAAGCAAAAGAAAGAGGCCGCGATCCTGCAAAATTTATCATGCGCGATAGCAATTTTGGCAGGCATCCGGTTGGCACGGGAGCATTTAAGTTTTCCGAATGGAAGTCGGATGAATTCATCCGCTTGAAACGTAACGAAAACTATTGGGAAGGGGCACCCGAGTACGAAGAATATGTTATGCGCATTATTCCCGATGCGCTGACACAGGAGATGGAGTTCTACGCCGGGGCCATCGATAACTATTCCGTGCAACCGCATCAGGTGGCGCGGTTTTCTAAAGAAAGTAAATTTCAGAGTTTTTCCAGTATCGGCTATTTCTATTCGTATATAGGGTACAACATTCGCAATCCACTTTTTTCCGATGCCGAAATACGCACCGCCCTGGGTATGGCCATCGACATGGACCCGATCATAAAACATGTCTTGTATGGAGAAGGGGAAAGAGTGACCGGACCGTATCCGAAAATTACGGAGTGGTACGACCCGAATGTCAAGCCACTGCGTTACGACCCCGAAGAGGCGGTGAAAATTTTAAACTCCAAAGGCTGGAAGAAAAACGCTGAAGGCTGGCTGGAGAAAGACGGCAAGTTATTCGAGTTTAATCTCATTAGTAACAGTGGTAATGCCATCCGTAAAAATATACTTACTATTGTGCAGGAGAGTTGGCGCAAGATAGGGGTTAAGTGCAACACACAGCTGTTCGAGTGGGCTGTGTTCCTGAAAGACTTTGTCAACGAACTCAAATACGATGCGCTGGTGTTAGGGTGGAGCATGGGCATCGATCCTGATCTTTATCAGATATGGCATTCCAGTCAGGCTGGGCCCAAACAGCTGAACTTCGTTGGCTATAAAAATGTCGAAGCCGACCGCCTCATCACACGCATCCGCAAGGAGTATGACAGGTCAAAGCAAGTGGTAATGGCGAGAGAGTTGCATCGAATAATCGCGCGCGATCAACCCTATACCTTTTTGTATGTGGCGAAGTCCACACAAGTACTCGATAAAAAAATAGCGATGGTAGAAAAAGGCGAGGATGGCAAAGAAAAATATGTAAAAATCTATCCCACTAAAGATGGGCGCATCCAATACTATTTTAATAAATGGAAGAAGCTTGCTTCTATTCCTGAATTTGACAGCGAATACTAATCTTTAGATAGAGAGCTATGATTAAACCAGATGATGAAATAAAAGTAGTCCGTCAGGGAGCCGAAGATGGCGATGCAGAATCTCAATTCTGGCTTGCGATCAGTTATCATATGGGCAAAGGCATTGCTAAAGATTGTGAGCAAGCTGTCATTTGGTATAGGAAGGCAGCCAAGCAAAACCACACACCCGCACAATTTAACTTAGCGATGTTATTTTATCTGGGCGATGATGTGCCAAAAGATTTAAAAGAAACTGCAAAATGGATGACACGTGCCGCAGAACAGGGCGAGGCGGCATCGCAAAATACCCTCGCCGTGTTGTATTACAACGGTGAGGGTGTAAAAAAAAATATGGAGGAAGCCATCAAATGGTGGCGGCGGTCAGCCGAAAACGGCAACTCCAAAGCTCAGGTCAGCCTAGGTGCCATGTATTATGATGGCAAGGGAATCGAAAAAGATATGGCTCAAGCCCTCATGTGGCACTACATCTCTATTGAAAATGGAAGCGATGATGCCAAGCAAAACCGAGACACTCTGGAAAAAGAAGCGACACCGGAACAAATCTCCGAAGCAAAAAAGCTGTCAGATGAATGGATGGAAAAGCACTGTTTGAGATAGAGTAGAAGTAGAGAATAGTCGTAGAAAGAATCCTGATATAAACAGAGTTGCATATAAGATCCTCTCGTAATACCTTTCCAAAACTCTTCTTTTTTAATGGTGTCCCAAAGTTAAGGGACTGGATCTTGACTCGATTAGCCCTGCTTATATTTTTCCTATTATTTTCTTCTTTTCATGCTCGGGAGGGTGAGGAAGCGAAAGAAGTATCTCAGGTAAAAGCAGATGAGGCTTATGACATTTTTTTGACCATCGTCATTGAAAACGATTTCATCGGTAGCGGGTGATGCCAATATAGGAGTTGCCATCAAGGAGAGACGTGTTCGCCTGAGCTCTCTAGTCTTTCGCTCACAAGAGTTTGAAGTACAAGCTCATTCCGGTTTATTCGGCACAGCAACACTTGCTTTCAGGTTTTAATCTACGGCCAAGGCCCATAAGATTGTAATAACAATCAGTTCGTATTGGTTTGACAGTTTGCGCTGTAAGAGGTCAATGTTATCCTAGCGGTAATAAAGTTTACTATTAAATAGTCGTCCCTGAAAAATTCGATAGAGCCCATATATAAAGGGTGAAGATGGGTTTTGAGTGTTGTAAAATTGCCGGAAGTTGTTGAATATCTTTCAAAACCCGGTGATTTTATGCAAG
>DUZG01000084.1 GCA_013349585.1 Nitrospinota bacterium
AGAAGTTTGCTAGTTCATTTCATATTGTTTTGGAGAACATGCGTGCTTGTGGATTCTCAAAACAAGTTTTAGTAATGAAAAGTCATGCTTGGCAATGCACCCCAAAGTCAAAGATGATAAAGAATATTTTGAGCCCTATAGGGTTGGAAGTTTCAGAAAAGTTGAAATTCCAGGGTTCGGCTCCACGAGTTTTCGACCGGAAACCAGGTTGACGGTTCACCGCTCGTTGCCATGATTTTAAAATTTCAGAGTTCTATCCATCCCTGACATTTTCAAAAGTTGAAAAATGAAAAGACGTTTTTTTTTTGTTTTGTTTTTTTGAATTTTTGGAAATTTCAAAAAATGAGAAAATAAAGGGTTCCTGTCCTTCGAGTTACCTGAGCGGGAACAGGTTGACGGTTTACCGCTCGTTGCCATGCTGGTAGCCACCCCCCAACACGAGCTGTTAACTCGTAGGGCAGAGAAGTTCCAGCTGGGAGAGAAATACTGGCACGCAGAAGCTCCAAGAGCAAGAGTCTTCCCAATAACTCGCAGAGCAGGGGTCTTCCCAATGAAAAGTAATAATAACTCGTAGAGCAGGGACCCACTCAGAGAGTAATACGGAAACTCGGAGATCGACCAGCGCTTAGATGCTGGCCCTGGGAGTCCAACCCGCGGAGGAGATAATTAATCGAAGGGCAGAAGATTCTCTCCAAGAGAAGATTAATAATTCGCAGCGCAGGGAGTTTCTCCCACTCATAAAGTATTACGGAAACGCGACCCGCGGATGAGATAATAACTCGTAGAGCAGGAGCTTCTTTCCGCAAGAAAAGTAATAACTCGAAGGGCAGGAGATTCTCCCCAAGAGTAGAATAATAACTCGAAGGGCAGGAGATTCCTCTCCAAGAGAAGAGTAACTGAAGGGCAGGAGATTCTCCCCAAGAGAAGAGTAACTCGAAGGGCAGGATATTTCTCTCCAAGAGAAGAGTAATGACTCGCGGGGCCTACTTCTTGAGCTCGAAAGAATAATAACTCGAGAGGCTGAAGATTTCGCCCCAAGAGAAAAGTACAATTAAAACAGCAGCTAAGCGAGCGAGAAGGGACCAGCGCACCACAATCAATTCGACAATGAAAAAATAGTTTTTAAAGAAACAAGTGTCGACATAAGGTTGTGAATCCAATAATAGTTTGGAGCAAATGTTTAAGTTTGTAGAATTATTAAAGTGTGGGAAACACTTTGGAATTTCAGAGTTCTACAGGAGCCATTTTTTTGAAAAAGTTAAAAATGATGAAATTATTTTGAAACTTTCAAAATTTTCAAACATTCTCGGGAAAATGAAAACGGGAGGGGCTCCCGCCCTTCGATTTCCCCGAGCGGAAACTGAGTTGACGGTGTACCGCTGAAAGCAGGAGCCCCTCCCACTCTCACGTTCACATATGTTTTGGAATTTTTGAAATTTCCAGAAAACTATTTTCATTTCAATTTGTTTTAAATGTCACGGGGTTGATATAACTATGAAATGACAAGGTCATTTCCACATTTTAATACCATTTCTGTAAATCTCAGTGCTCCAAAACTATCATTGGATTTACATGACCTCTCGTCGAGGATTATTTCTTCAAAAACTTTTTTCCATGGTCGAATTTACCGCAGTGCGCTGGTCTCTTCTCGCTCGCTAAGCTACTGTTTTGGTATTACTCTTCTCTTGGAGGGGAATCTGCTGCCTTTCGAGGTCTGTATAACTCGAAGGGCAGGAGACTTGAAGATTGGGGGCGGGGAAGTCGGCTCAATGTGTGCGGCGCGGCGGAAACCAGGTTGACGGTTCACCAGGCTTCAAGTACCAAAAGGGCGGCTGCACGACTGTGCGCCGGACCATGCAAGAGATTTTTTTGAAGATGTCCGCTCTAATGAAGGTGCTTGGGAATGTTGAAGTTTATAGAAACAGTATTAAAATGTGGAGTGAATTTGAAATTGAAGAGTTCTATCGACTTTAAACTTTTTGAGAAAGTTGAAAATCGATAAGATGTTCTGCAAATTTTTGAAATTTTCATCAGGGAAATAATATTGGGAGAGGCCCCTGCCCTTCAAGTTCCCCGAGCGAAGACTTCGTTGGCGGTTTGCCGCTCGTTGCCATACCAAAAACAGTAGCTCAGCTGGGAAGAAGCGGCGGCTGCAAGCAGATACTCTTGAGCATGGGAAAACTAGTTTTTGAAGATGTTTGCTTCGTTGGAAGTGCGTGGGAATCCAGAATAATTGTCATGGATGAGATATTGAAGTTTACAGAAATATTATTAAAATGTAAAAATAACTTTGAAATTTCAAAGTTCTATCGTGTTTGAACTTTTTCAAAAGTTCACTAAATTCTTTTTGGGAACATGATAGCGGGCGGGTCCTGCCCTTCGAGTTCCCCGGGCGGAAACTTGGTTGACGGTTCGCCGCTCGTTGCCATACCAAAACAGTGGCTAAGAGGGCCAGAAGGGGCGGCTGCACGACAGTACTCTTGACTATGAAACAGTAGTTTGTTGAAGATTTGTGCTCCAATGGGGGTGCTTCTAAATCCAAAGATTGTTGTGGATGACATATTGAAGTTTGCAGAAATGATATCAAATTGTGAAAAACAACTTTGAAATTTCAGAGTTCGATCGGTCCCAGACTTTTGCAAAAGTTGAAAATTGAAGAGATTATTTTGAAAATTTAAAATTTCCAAACAAAATATGAGAACATGGTCATTGGAGGGCTCCTGTCCTTCGAGTTCCCCGAGCGGAAACTTGTTTGACGGTTTACCGCTCGTTGCCATATTGACTGTTTCGCTTCCGACGTATACTGCGGGCGACTGGTTGGCCAGAGAGACTCGAACGTGGCTTTGCCAGGCTGCGGGCAAGCATATGGGCGTGACGTAGGTTTGCGACAGAGAGAAGAGATCGCCCCCTGCTCTGCGAGTTCTCGCACGGGAACCAGGTTGACGGTTCACCGCGCGTTTCCATACCAAAACAATTGGGAAAAGAAAGAGCAGGGGCCAGCACACGCAGATACTGAGGGCCATGCAAAATTTGATGGCTGTTAATATCCATTGTACGTTGGAGTTGTTCAAATCCTGCTTGGGAATGTGTCTGAACATTGGAAGTGATTGTGAATTTTCAGAGTTCCACCAACTCAAAGTTTTGTCTTTTTAAAAAGTTGAAAGCATTTATTATTTTAGGGTTTTCTTAACATTTCATATTTACATTGTTTTTGGAAGCATCGATGGGATGAGAGAGGCTGCTCTACAAGTTCCCCAAACGGAAACAAGGTTGACAGTTTCCGCTCGCTGCCATGAAGAGTAATACCAAAACAGTCAACTCGAAGGGCAGGAGATTTCTCTCCCAGAGAAGAGTCATACCGAAACAGTAGCTAAGCGGGCCAGAGTGGAGCCGCGCACGCAGGTGCGCCAGACCATGCAAAAGTAGTTTCTGAAGATCATTGCTTCTTGAAAGTGTTTGAGAATCTCCATAATTATTGTGAAGAACATTGAAGTTTATAAAAATTGTATTAAAGTGTGAAAATAACTTTGAAATTTCAGAGTTCTATCCATCCCGGGCATTTCAAAAAGTTGAAAATAATAGATTTGCTTGACATTTTGAAATTTCCAAAAACAATCTGGGAAAATTATAGCGGGAGGGGCTCCTGCCCTTCGAGTTCCCCGAGCGGAAACTTGGTTGACGGTTCACCGCTCGTTGCCATTGAACAAGAACGCGCACAGGTGCACTTGACCTGTAAATGTGCTTGTTAATCTCCATTATTAGTTTCAGTGAAGAACTGTGCAAACAACGCATTCAAACATTGAAAGTTATTGTACAATTCCAGAGTTAGATCGCCTTAAAGTTTTTGTTTTGAAAAGTTACAAATATTTGCTATTTTTGGAATCTCCGAACATATCAGGAAATTTGAGTTTTGAAAGAAAATCATTTGATGGGAGGAGGGCGGCTGCTCCACGAGTTCCCCAAGCGGAATCCAGGTTGAAGGTTTGCCGCTCGTTGCCATGAAGTAACTGCAAAGGTCGGCACATTTAACTTATATTTTCATGTTTTGGATGACACTTCGTGTTTGAGTTTCTAGTTATGTTCTATTCAAACGTTTTGAAATACATGAAGTTTCAGTGAACACACAGTCTTCTGAACACAGAAAACATTGAAAACGAACACAAATTCAAGATCACCACAATTGTGCTTTGCTGTCGCTAGGGCCAGCGCAGCACAGCCAAGCCAGCTGAGCCAGCGAAGCAAGTTAGCCAGCTCCAGCCAGCTCATCGTCCACCAATGGAAGAGGGAGACCACAGACAACATGAGAGATAAGAAGAGAAGATGCAGAAACAACATAAAGAGAAATGTTAAAGAAAAGAGGCGAAAGGAAAGTCTACTCCACAAACTTTCGAAACCAGGTTGTGGTTAAACACCAGTTCGACATTGGCGAGTTCAGTTGGGCTGAATCGATCTCCTGAGTTTGAGGAGCTGCCTCTCAGACTAACTTTAGGTTCTGTGGAGTCCTGCGGGCTCGGCAATTTTCCACTGCGTGGGCCAACCACTTCACCTTCATATGTGTTGACACCAATGCCCAATGCGAACACATTTGCTTGACGCTGCGACACTGCTCAACCGCACCTCATGGCCGAAGCACACTGTGCTTGCTCCAGTTAGGGCAAAAGTGTGTGTTTTTCTTTTGTTTGTGATGTCCACGCAGCGGATATGTCTAGGTCTGGGTGAGCTCAGGAGTAACTTGTTAAGCAGAGGTATTCCAATTCAAAAGTAATACCAAAGCACC
>DUZG01000085.1 GCA_013349585.1 Nitrospinota bacterium
GCTACCGTACTTCTTGCGCCAACGGTAATAGGTCTGTTCCGCAATACCTATCTTTCGACAAATCTCTGGAACCGTACTGCCCTTAGACAACAAAACCTCTGCCTCACGCAAATAACCAATTATGTGCTCTGGTGAATATCTTTTCCTGGCCATTTTATTCCCCCCCCTTAATCAACAGGTTTTTGACCCAAATCCTAACATAGCGAATGGATCAGTTTTCGGGGGGCAGGCCAACACTGTAGACATGATTGCCGACAAAACTCCCGTCAGTACGATAGCTGTCAAAAGAGTTGGCAACAGTTGCTCTGCCGCTTTTAGAAATAAATATTCGGGGTCTTCTAATCCGGGGAAAAGAGCCTGCCCACACAGACCCAATAAAATGGACGAAGAATAGATGAGCAATCCCCAGCCCAAAGCGATCCAGGTTCCATTTTTAATGGCCTCGGTATTTTTCGCAGCCATGTAGCGGGTGAGAATATGCGGTTGGCCGGGGTACCCTAGCCCAATGCCCAACAACCCAACCATCGAACCAAAAAAATACGGCAGTTGACTTTCCACCCATCCACTCAAGCGTTACAGGGGAGGCTTTTTCAACCGCCACTAACATACCGGAAAATCCGCCTAGACTTTGCATTGCAACTTCAGACACAACAACCAAGCCAAAAACCATGATTATGCCTTGTATAAAATCTGTCCAGGCAACGGCACGCACACCGCCAATCATCGTGTAACCTAGCACAATCGCCCTACCGAATGGAAATGCTTATAACGTGTGGGACACCAAATTTGGCATTAAATGTTTTTCCGATCGCCATGAACTAAGCCGCGACATAAGCCATCATAAAAGAAAAGATAATGATGACTGAAATCAGGCGCAGAACATGCTTCTCATCATTGAAATAGTTTTCGATATAGTCAGGAAGGGTAACTGCTTGAATTTCTGCGGACCGTTTTCTAATTTTTTTCGCAATGAAAAACCAGTTGATCAGGTAACCCATAAGACATCCGGGCACAAACCAGATTGCTGAAAAACCCCCCTTACAAGTAAGCTACACAGTGCCCAAAACCGCCCAAGCGCTTTCAGAACTTGCAGTGCAAGAAATGGCAGTAACCCAAGCTTTTAAAGAACGATCAGCAAGAAAAAAATCCAACGGTGATCGTGTCTGTCGTGAAGTCACCCACCCTATGCCCAGCATCGCTAGAACATAGACAAAAAACACCCTAGCAACCGTCCCTGAAAGTTCTGTGATAAAGGAACACCTGTGCAGGCAAAAGGCAATATTTTCATATTATGACCAAACATTATCTCGGCTTCAGAAACTATTTCCTAATTTCCATCAGGCGTGGCCCGAGGTGAGCAGGGTTTCATTATATAAGGAATGTGATAAAATCCCTCTTCTTTATACCCAACCTTTGACACCGGAATTTCTAATTTATGAATCCCTACGATCCTAACCGTATTGAAGCCAAATGGCAGGCTTACTGGGAAGAAAATAAAACGTTCAAAGTAGAACGTGATTCTTCCAAAAAGAAATTTTATCTACTCGAAATGTTTCCCTACCCTTCAGGGCGCATCCATATGGGGCATGTGCGCAACTACACCATTGGTGATACGTTGGCGCGATTCAAACGGATGAAAGGATTCAACGTCATCCATCCTCTGGGCTGGGACGCGTTTGGAATGCCCGCAGAAAATGCCGCTATCAAAAATAATACGCACCCGGCTAAATGGACTTTTGAAAATATTCGCACCATGCGTGAACAAATCAAAAGGCTTGGTTTGAGTTATGACTGGGATCGTGAAATCGCCACCTGTCACCCGGGATACTACAAATGGAACCAATGGCTGTTCCTGAAATTCCTCGAAAAAGGAATTGCCTATAGAAAAAATTCCACCATCAATTGGTGCGAAGCCTGCCAAACCGTTCTGGCAAACGAACAAGTGGTCAATGGTTGCTGTTGGCGTTGCGACAATGAGGTTTTGCAAAAACAACAGGAAGGCTGGTTTTTTAAAATCACCGACTATGCGGATCGCCTTCTCGAAGGATGCAAAAATCTTATTGGGAAGTGGCCGGAACAAGTACTCGCCATGCAAACCAACTGGATCGGTAAAAGCTATGGTGCCGAAGTTGACTTTAAAGTCAAAGACAGTAATGAAGCTATTAAAGTCTTCACCACTCGTCCCGACACCTTATACGGCGCAATGTTCATGGTGCTTGCCCCCGAACACCCCCTCACAATCAAGCTCTCACGTGGAACTGACCAGGAATCTGCCATAGATGCCTTTGTCAAAAAAGTAAAACTTCAGGACACCATTGCACGCACCAGCGAAACCGGAGAAAAAGAAGGTGTCTTTACCGGAGCCTATGCCACCAATCCCTTAACCGGAGAATCCGTTCCGGTATGGACCGCAAATTTTGTTCTCATGGTTTACGGCACCGGTGCCATCATGTCCGTTCCCGCTCACGATCAAAGAGATTTGGATTTTGCACGTAAATACAACCTACCGGTGCGCGTTGTCATCCAGCCTAAAGGTGAGACGCTGGACGAAAAAAATATGACGCAAGCTTACAACGCCGATGGCACCATGATCCATTCCGACTCCTTCGATGGACTGATCGGTCAGGAAGCTCGCAGCAAAGTATGTGAATACCTGGAAAAAGAAGGTATCGGCAAAGCTACGGTCAATTTTCGTCTTCGCGATTGGGGAGTTTCTCGGCAACGATATTGGGGTACTCCCATTCCAGTAGTGCATTGCGATGCCTGTGGAATTGTTCCTGTTGATTATGACCAGTTGCCTGTCGAACTGCCTCTTGATGTGCAGTTAGGAAAAAAAGGCCAATCGCCACTGCACACTCTGGAATCGTTTTATAAAACCCCGTGCCCAAAATGCAAGGCACCCGCGAAACGTGAAACCGATACTCTCGATACATTTTTCTGTTCCTCATGGTATTTCGACCGTTACACCTCGCCACGCCAGGAAGACAAACCTTTTGATCCAGATGACAACGGTTACTGGATGCCTGTCGACCAATATGTCGGCGGCATTGAGCACGCCATTTTGCATCTGCTCTATTCGAGATTTTTTAATCTCGTGTTGAATGATCTAGAACTGACAAAAGCTAAAGAACCCTTTGACCATCTTTTAACTCAAGGGATGGTTATCAAGGATGGCGCAAAAATGTCAAAATCTAAAGGCAACGTGGTGGACCCAGACGAAATCATCAAAACCTACGGTGCTGACACAGCAAGGGTATTCATTCTGTTTGCTGCTCCGCCGGTTAAAGACCTTGAATGGAGCGAGCAGAGTGTTGAAGGATGCTACCGGTTTCTCAAACGAGTCTGGCGGATTTTCAGCGATTTTATTGATGAGGTAAAAACAACCGCACCCGCTGATGAAAATTTTGCTACTTCGGTGAAGGAATTAAAAGAACTGCGGAGAATGACCCACATAACCATCCGGCGTGTTACTGAAGATATTGAAAAACGAATGCAGTTCAACACTGCTATCGCCGCAATCATGGAGTTGGTCAATCATCTCTACCATTTCAAGGAATGGAAAGAAAAACAAAACAAAATCGATTCTTCCTCTGTTATACGCGAATCTTTGGAGGCCCTGATCCTGACTCTTTGGCCTTTTGCGCCCCATATTGCAGAAGAAATGGCAACGTTGCTGAATTTTTTAGAACCCGAAAAATCATGGCCAATATATAATGAGGAGTTAACCAAAACCGACGAGATATTGATCGTACTCCAGGTCAATGGTAAAGTGAGACAGAAGCTTCAAATCGAAGTAGGAATCAGCGATGAAGATTTAAAATCCCTCGCACTCAGTGATCCGAAGATCCTGGAATGGACTCAGGACAAAGAAGTCAAAAAAGTTATCATTGTCCCCAAAAAACTAGTCAACATCGTAGTAAAATGACGCAACATATAAAAAAAATCTGGCTGTTTATTTTTTGCCTTCTCTTTTCCGGCTGTGGTTACCAATTGGTCGGCACCGGGAACACACTGCCAGCGCATATAAAATCCATTTCCATTCCTACATTCGAAAACTCATCTTCACAGCCTGAAATACACCGGGAACTCACCAGCATTATCTTGCGATCTTTCATCAACGACGGGCGACTGAAAGTGACAAAAAAAGACGATGCTGATCTGTTGATGACCGGGGCCTTGACTTACTATGACACAAGAACTGCAGCTTTCAGCTCTGAGGATTTAGCGTCCGACATCATTATAGAACTTGGAGTCGATGTAGAAGTAACGGATCAGATAAAAAATAAAATCTTTCTAAAGCAAAAACTCAAAACGCAATGGGATTACAACTCCACATCCGATATTTCCGATACCGAAACAGCGCGGCTGAGAGCACTTGATGATGCCTATAACGAATTGGGTACTCGCCTTGTCAGCCTGATAATTGATCATTTTTA
>DUZG01000086.1 GCA_013349585.1 Nitrospinota bacterium
TCTGGTCAGGTGCATCGGCAAATTCCCTTAGCGACGAAGGGATAACCTTGGAACCCAGTTTAATTTCCCCACTGATCTCCTTACCAAAAGCCCTGATTGCAGGAATCTTGATTTTGTCCATCATCTTGATGAGACCCCTAAGAATCCCCCTGACAGAATTTATCATATTGGTCACAAAGTTAGTGATAAAGGTAGGGATGGCCTTGATGATATTGATGAGAACCTTACCACCAACGATAGCAGTCTGAATAGCCTCACTGTTCTCTGCCCACTCCATTATTGGCTTGACGACATTGTCATAGACCTTATCCTTTATCCACTTAAAGAGCTTACCTATACCATTGGGAATATCCTCCGTAAACACTTTTACAAAGGAACCATCCAGAAAGAACAGCAGGGCATCCTCAAGCATTAGTGAGAGCGTATCTATGAATAACGTGAGTTCTTTTTTGAAATCGAATTCCTTGAGGGCTGTGGTGAGCCACTCAGGGGCACCGAAAAACTCCAATATGTGCCCTGCCAGAGTTGGTATCCACCCAAAAATGGCATCGAGGACAGTGATGCCAAATTCCCGTAGGGCAGCAGAGATTTTATCAGTGAACGTCCCCTCGGTCTCCTCGAAGACTTTGTGTGCAGAAAACACTGCGAGGATTGCAGTAACCACCGCAAAGAGCCTCGCAAACACTCTTCCTATTTTCCCAAACGCACTGCCGATCCGCTTCCCGATCTTTTCATTACCACCCCCTTTAGCGAAGAACCCCCTTACCTTAGACATGGGACCCTTTTTACCGAAGAAATTTTTTATGCGGTGAAACATTCTAACTACCCACCGTCCTATCTTTGATTTTTTTAGCTGTTTCACCGCTTCACCCAGCGGACTCTTTGAGCCGAGTACCGCAATAATCCCGCCAAAGACACCGGCAATTCCTGACATTATCGCCCCCTTCCCAAGAAGCCCGCCAAGCCCGCCACCTCCACCTCCAGAACCACCTCCTGCCGCCACCCCAGATCCCCCACCAGCACCACCGCCCTTGATGGAACCTGCAAGTTCGCTTAGTATTTTATCGCGCTTGCTGGAATCCTCTTTATCCGCCAGTTTACTCTGCTTGTCCCGCAAGTGCTGGTTCATCAGCCGCGTGTCAATGGATTTCAAGCGGGATGATGACATCCGAATTTCCTCCAGAAGAGCATTCTGCTCATCGAGCGTCTTGATTGTGGCATCTATAGACATATGTTTCTATTTAGGATTATGAATTCTGCCGTTCGGCCTCTTCCTTTGCTTCTTCAACATGTTTGATCAATAGGTTGCAGTAGACTTCAAATTCCCATGGAATCATATTCTCAATATCGCCTAGCGACCACTGGTGGTGCTGAACCAAACCGAATACAATATGGTAATGGTTCGACAGCGATGTGTGGGCTAGGCAAATGCTAAAAAACTTTCGGCTCCCTCGATAACCTTGCTGATACCCTTCTTGCCGCACTCCTTGCAGTCATACTTCACCGTATGAGAAATCTTTGGCGCAGAGCTAATAAAATCCTGTATCTTTTTTAGTTGCGAGAAAGTCAAGGAGTCGATGAATTTCGCGACCTCCTCTGGGGTTTCATCCTCCACAGAGTATGTATTATCGGCATCAAAGATGGTCTCGATTGCCGATGCAATGATTTCTGCTGGATCGTCCTTCTTGACAGACATCAGGGCCTTCACGGTCGGAAACGCGCAAATCACCCCCACACTGTCTGTCAGTTGGATTTTGGGGTCCGCTTTCTTACGTGGATATTTTACCTTGATGTCATCGAGGTTGATACTCACTGGGTTTCCATGCTGGCAATCATCGCAGAGCATCTTGACCTCGACCGACTCGCCAACCGACTTTCCACGGAGTTTCAGAAGAATAAATTCAAGGTCAACATTGGACAACTTTTCCACCATCAGTTTTCCAAAGGTGCAAGCATCGACCACATCAAGCATGGCTCGAAATATAGCAGTTTGATCCTCGGACTGCTGCGCAATCATCAGGACCTTCTCCTCCTTGACAAGGAAAGGGCGATAGTCAACCTTTTGTTTGGTTGAGGGGAGCGATAGAGTGTATGTTGGGGTCTCAAGCGTTGGTAAGGGCATATTTTAGTGGCGTTTGGAGTTTTTGTTCTGTCACTTATCTAGGAGGCAGGAAGAAGCGGCTCCGTTGTCGTGTTTCAGATCAGTCTTCGCAACGATCCTGTAATCTGGCTCTTGACGCCACCAAGCAGACTCGCTATCGCGCCCTCTGGTTTAAATTCTGTGTATGAGACAGTGACCGAGAGCTTTGTGAGTTCATCGGCTGATCTATTATCCAATGCCACCGCAGTGATCTCGGTTGGGAAGGCATCTATCAGCTTGACCCCATATATCGGTAGGTTTGTCTTGTCCAGAGCCTGAATGATGACATCGGTCTTAAAGGTATCATCGTGAGCCACCAAGTAAGTCTTTTGATCTACGATTGACGCCATCCAGCGTTCCCAAAACTTTTTCATGTAGTAGTCATTTGTCAGCAGAAAAGAGAATGTGATGGGTTCAGTGTTGAATCCCGTTGGGGTGTTTGTGCCAAACCAATCCTGATTGGATGCATACTCCGTGGTATTAAGTCTCATGCCGGGGAATGAACAGGACTCACAGAGCAAAGCCACATCACGCGGGTCGTTGATCAAGTCATTGAACCCAAAGTTTCCGCTCAGTGCTTGTGATGCAATATTTTGCAAATCCAAATTGAAAAGCGTTTGAGTCGGAGGCGTAAAGATGACATTGAACCGATTGCCTTGTGCAGGTCCAGCATGTTTGCTGATCGTAGCCTTGAAGTCGTCAATAGTCGATGGGTTGATAAAATTGGTCAGATCTTTGAGTAGTGCCATGGTAGTGTCGTGTTCCTATTTTCTCCAACCAAGTCCTTGCCGACGCGAGGGTGATCGAGTGCTAGACTTCATGATTTTTCGGGATTCCTTCCAGACCTTGTCTCGATTAGCGCCCTTAAAGGAATCGAACGGCAGGAATAGAACCACTTCCCACTCACTTGCCGGGACCAAAACCGGCTTGCTCTTCATGTGCGCGGTGAGGTAACGCTTGTAACAAGGGCGAAATTCCTTGTATCTGGTGGCTTCAGAGAGGATCTCATAGCTTATCCTGAGCTTCGTGGTGGCATCGTAGCGGTCATTGGATGTGAGACTGGTCAACTTGTCAAACAACTTGGCCCGAAGTATTGGCGGCAAATAATGAAGGTTGATACCGGTAAATCCTTTTGGGGCACGGTCAAGCAGAAAGATCAGCGGGTAGCGATCAAAGTATGGCAGGGTTGCCTTGTGCTTTGCATCGTAACGGTACATGAACATTTTACCGAATGACGGGGTTGCCGATTTCCGCTGGACCAGAAGTTTGTCTTTCATAAGCCGCGAGCGGTTGACATCCTTGACGTTCTGGACACGCTTACGAAACCACTCTAAGCTTTTTTTGGTTCTGGGTGCAATTCCTTTGCGAAACGCCTCGATTTCAAGCTTTTCTAAAAATGATGCCATATCTTTTGGTATTTAGGGCGAATTCTTGTTGACACGATGCCGGGAAAGCGTAATATGTGTATATGAGATCAGTAACCAAAAGAATCAGCTCCGGGATTTATCAGTATGGCAGGTTCCAGATAGAGAACTGGGGCAATCGCGATGGCGCTCACTGGGTCGCGACGGATAACGGTAAACTTGTCAAGGATCTGCAAGGGGTCAACCTAGATCGACCGACACGAAGGGAAATCGTGAGATGCCTTGACCGGTATTTCTCTTGACACAAAGATCAAAAACACAGAATATAAAGATATGAAAGAAATAGAATTACGAGAAACCGAACAAAACGAATTAAAAAGGGCAATCGAGACGATCACGGGAGCCGCTTCTGACCTCCTTTTTACGGGGGTGATCATGGACGCATTGACCAAGAAAATCGAAAAGGCAGTCCAAACCCTCAGAGAGGGAGGCGACACGGTCCCAGCTAGTACGATAATCAAGATCCTGACGGACTGAAAAAGCTTGACACAAAGATCAAAAACACAGAGACTACAGATATGAGATCAACAAAAGATAGTTTTCCTCCAAGACCCGCCGACAAGACCATCACTCGGGGCAAAAGAAACATCTGGTTCCAGCCCCACAACAACCGGATCGTGATCACAACCGAACTCGGAAACTTTAGGTCCCATGTGCAGGAGTTCTTCCCCCGGTAGTTGAAGTTTCCAGCAAATTCAATAAACCCCACCGGATTCCCCTTGACGGAACTCTGGTTTCTGTCATACTGACCCCGTCATGAGAAACGAAACACCAAACAGCAACA
>DUZG01000087.1 GCA_013349585.1 Nitrospinota bacterium
AATCCATATCATCCATCGTTACCGCGAAGAGAAAGACAAGAATTCTGTCGTCCTCGGCAAAAGCACTGGGCAAGCGGTGATCTTAAGTTCACTTACAACCATGATAGGTGTCGGCAGCATGATGGTCGCCGACCATTACGGCGTGTTCAGTTTAGGGCTTGTCCTCACACTAGGTGTGTTTTGTTGTCTCGTTGCTTCCATCACTTTTCTTCCTGCACTCCTCAAACTTAGCGCAGCAAAAGGCTGGAAAGTTTAAGGCTGAAAATCGGAAAGATTCACTTTCAAAACTTTCGTGCCTGAAACAGGTGCTTCGCCAGCCGTTAGGGTTACATTCTTTTCTTCCTGCAATGGAAGTTTTTTCGATTGTTTTGCGGGTTTCTTACTGGTCTGAATTAATTCTTTTAATTGATCGGCATCTAACTCATCAAACGATGGAACGTGCATTATTCTCTACCCGAAGAACAATAATTATTTTTTCCAATGAATATCGCAAAAGAATATTTCAATTACTCCTCGGTTATGTCTCAGTTTCATAACAAAACATTGTTAAACCGGGTATTAAAGGGATTATGGGAATTGGAGGAGGGGAAACTTTTGAGATGCTAGGGTTGCCGTCATCGCGAGCGAAGCGTGGAGAGCCATTTCATGGCTTTTATGTAATCACCCTGAGGTTGTCGAAGGGTCTATCACACTCCTGCTTTATATGTGCTTCCGCCTATTAGTAGCGAAAACCCCAATCAGGGTTCATCTTTATAGAAGGGTTATGATTTTTTCATAGACCTCCATACCTTCACTCTTAAAGGAACCTTCCTATGAAACATAAAACACATGCCTTCGCAAAAGAAGAAAATTACGAAGAAACTATAAGCGAATATATGACCTCGCCTGTTATGAGCGTTCCCGCTGAAACTACGATTTTCGAAGTCTCGCAATTGATGTCAGAAAAAAATATCGGCTCGGTGCTGGTAAAAGGAGGGGAAGAGTTTGTCGGCATCATCACCGAACGAGACCTGACACAAAAAGTAATCGGCAAGGGCCTCGACCCAAAAACCACGGCGGTTACAGAAACCATGAGCAGTCCCTTAATCACATTGAATAGTGATCAACCCGTAACTGACGCCAACCAGTTCATGGCGAAACATAAAATCCGCCACCTCCCCGTAACCGTAGAAGGAAAAATTGAAGGGATACTGTCTGTCAAAGACCTGGTTACTTTTTACGCCAATCCTCGGTTGAGGCATTAGCCCGCTAGCAACCCCTCCGAGGTATGAAATTTATGGAATAGATATTACACACGCGGGGGCTAAAATTATCTTACTTCCCTAAACTTAGTATAGAAAGTAGTTGGTGTATTTGACTTCTATTCTCCCCATGTGTGTTTTTGATCGGAATTCCAAATTTCTGCAGAAATCACATTTTGGAGAGGGCAGATAAATGATATGTCTAAAACTACCTTGGAACAGTTTAGAAATATTTAAATTAATCATAAGTGGGGCAACATTTATTATCGTTTTCTTTTTAGGGCTATGGATTAGGTGATTTACAAAACAAATTGAGCATGCTCAATGGTCAAACCAAAAGGTTATTGAGTGGCGATTAGAAGTTTATGATGTGATCGTCCCTCTAGCCAACGATTTATTTTTTTCAAAGTGTAGGAAATTGGAAGGAGCTTACGCCAGATGGTGTTGTCGAAATAAAAAGGGCGTTGGATAAAAAAATGGCACTTTCTGAATCTTTATTTTCTAGAGATTTGAAAGAAGCTTACAAAGTTTTTATTGATTTATGCTTTGCTCCTTATCAAGGACATGGAAAGGATGAGGGGTTTCGAACAGATATATCAAAGTATAAAGATATACATACTATATGGGATGCAAACTGGGACAAACTATTCATTCCGTCTTCTATCGATCAATCATCAAACCCTGATGGCAGTGAGATTGAAAAGCATTATAATTCGTTTGTGAACCAGTTCTCTTTTGAGTTGGGATTAGGGTTAGGGGTAAAAAAATGAAGATATAATCGTTCTTTATGAGTACTTAGCCTTGTAGGATTTGTGAATTTTCTTTGGGTAACGATTGATTTTTTATGTCTTTTATAGCTTCAAGAAGCTTGATTGTTGCAATGCAATCAAAAAATATTTACAAACTCTCGAAGGCTTCTTTTTCGGTGGGGTAGATATTGAAGTAGGTTTCCATAGCGGCGATATCGATCACTTCTTTGACTGGGGATTGGAGTTCGCAGAGCAAAAGTTTCAGTTGGAAACTTTCCAGCATTTGAGATAAGTGAATGATGCTCGTCAATCCACTGCTGTTGATATATTCCAGTTCTCTGCAATTTAAAATAAACGGGGTAAAGTTGGCTTCCAGATAACCTTCTAAAAGGGTGTTGAACTTGTCGGAGGTTTCCATATCGATTCGGCCTTTGAGGGTCACGACAAAGGCGTTGTGTTTCATTTCTCCTGCTATCTGCATTACACTCTCCTGAATTTAAATTTTTTTTCAGCAACAACTATTATAAGATAAAGAATTAAATCCATATAGCGTGAAATTTTATTTGTTCTCAATGACAGCAATCCCGAGATGCTTCGACAAGCTCAGCATGGCGAGCTATGAAACATAAAATCTGGATCGCCACGCTTCGCTCGCTATGACGGGCAATTGTTCCCCCTCATCCCAGCCTTCTCCCTCTAGGGGAGAATGGGTGTGTTGTTTTCTCTATTTAATCGGCGTACATCTGTGCGAATCTGTGATTAGGTAATGTTCGCCTTTTCCCCGTGCAGGGGTATAATCGGTGAATATGGTAAAACTTGTTCACATCATCCATTTTCTAATTATCTTATTTGTTCTTGTCGGGTTCCCGATTGGACTCAAATATAACCTGCGTCGGTTCCGCATTTTTCATGCCTGTGTGCTGGTCTATATTTCTGTGCTGATGGTTATGGCAAGCCTTGTCCTTTAACGATTCTCGAAGAGTCGTTGCGGGGCGGTGCCGTTGACTAAGGTTCTTTCATAGCAACATGGTTGAATCACATCATCTATCCGGAAGGGATAGAAACCGGGTTTGTGGTTTATATGGCAGTGACGTTCACCGTTCTGGTGGCGGCCTCTTTTTTCTGGAAGCCCATGCGCCGGAGTGCCTCCGGTGGCAATGAAAAGCAAGAACAGTAAAAGGTACTCCTCTTTTGGTGATATAGATCCTTTGACAGGCTCAGGATGACAACTGATTTGATTTACCTCCTACGCAAGTGGGTTGCGACCCACCTTAGTGGGTGGTAGAATTGCGGCACCTCAGTAGAAGCCCGAAGGGGGATTTTGCATCTAAATCATATTAAAAAAAGTATTTGCGCGTTTTTTACGGAAAACTT
This sequence comes from Nitrospinota bacterium, assembly GCA_013349585.1. Taxonomy (GTDB): domain Bacteria; phylum Nitrospinota; class Nitrospinia; order Nitrospinales; family VA-1; genus UBA8687. Next base: position 3,365 of record DUZG01000087.1, read on the forward strand.
AAACGAAAGGCCGCAAGGCAGCGTATGACAATTCAATTTACAAAAATGAGTGGCAGCGGTAACGATTTCATCATAATCGACAACCGTGAGCCTGTGATAGATAACAATAAGAAAGTCGATTTCGTCAAACGTGTCTGTGACCGTAAGATGTCCATCGGAGCCGATGGCGTTATTTTTGTCGAAAACTCGGACAAGGCCGACATCAAATGGGATTTCTATAACGACGATGGTTCGTCTGCCGAGATGTGCGGCAACGGCGGCCGTTGTGTTGCACGTTATGCGGTGGAAAATAAAATTACCTCGGCGAAACTGACTCTTGAAACGTTGGCGGGGATCATTGGCGCGAAAGTCGATGGAGCCAATGTGCGGGTCAAGCTGACTGCGCCTAAAAATTTGCACAAAGATATTGCTATAGATTTAAACGGTGACCATTACCAGATCGACAGTCTCAATACGGGTGTGCCACACGCAATCATATATTCGGAAAACGTCGAAGAAAATAATGTGAAGGAAGTGGGCCATGGAGTCCGTTTCCACGATGTGTTTGCTCCGTCAGGAACCAATGTAAATTTTGTTGAGAAGGTCGGCGACCATGCTTTAAAGGTTCGCACTTATGAGCGCGGTGTCGAAGATGAGACGTTCGCTTGTGGTACGGGTTGTGTGGCTTCGGCTTTGCTTTCGTCGTATAAAAATTTAGTGCAACCTCCGGTTGAAGTGGAAACACGTGGAGGCGAGATTTTAAAAGTAGACTTCGATGCCTCGAACGGGGCAGAGGTGAAAGAT
>DUZG01000088.1 GCA_013349585.1 Nitrospinota bacterium
AAAACCAACGGACGGCCCCCCCACCCCTCTATTCTGTTATTTAGAATGTCGAATCGGTTCTATCAAAAAATAATGTATTGCCTAATTATCTGGAATCATCAGAGCCCATATTGTTTATTGATCTGAAGGAGAAGGAAAATTCTTTTCATGGAGAGATCGGCTGTAGCATCGAATTATTCGATGCTGATTTACTCCCTCGCTTTGCTGACCATTTTGTTAATCTCTTGCAAAGTGGAATTGATGATCCTGAACAAACGGTTTCCGATCTCACTCTTTTGTCCAAAGACGAGCACGAAAAAAGGATCAACACCGATGCCGAGGCAAGCACTCAAGGTGACGGTATCATTCATCAATGGATTGAATCGGTAGCGAAAGAAAATCCGCAATCCTCCGCCGTGGAACTTGCAGGCCATCTGGCAGGAAATGGATTCACCTATTTTGTTAACGCAATCAGATCTGAAAAATAGAATTGATGTGGGTGGTGTAAAAACTCTGTGTCTTGATACGGATTGGCAGGAAATAAAGGGATTTTCTGCAGAACCGCCGCAAGTAAAACTAGAACCAGAAAACCTGTCGTATGTCATTTTTACATCCGGTTCCACCGGAAAACCCAAAGGCATTTTATTAACGCATGCATCAAACCGTTTTTTTAATGTCCATAAGAAAAGTCGTGTTCTGCAATTTTCTTCTTTTGGATTCGATGTCGCAGTTTGGGAAATTTTTATGGCCCTTGCCCGCAGGCGCTACTTTGTGTCTGGGAACGGGAAAGTCTCTTTTCTCCCTGCTAGCTTTACCGAGAACTTTGAGGGAAGAAAAAATAACCATGGCTTTACTTCCTCCCTCTCTATTGAATGTTATTTCTTCTGAAGGATTAAATTCCTTGGAAACGGTTATCGCGGTAGGGGAGAGGTGCACTAATGAGAATGTAAAAAAATGGGCACCGGGAAGAAATTTTTTTAACGGTTATGGCCCAGCCGAAGGTACCGTCTCGGTATCAGCTTATCTCACAAACGCCGATGAACCTCCCAGACCTTTAGGTCCTGCTGTTGGTCGGACTTTTGAAAATATAGAAATTTATATTTTAGATTCAGCTTTGAATCCGTTACCCATCGGTGTTCCCGGTGAAATGTGCCTGGGGGGCATTTGCATTGCGCGTGGTTATCTAAATCAAGAAGATAGGGCAAAGGAGAAATTTGTCGATCATCCGTATAGATGCTGAAGAAGGTTCTATGAGTCAATACCATCTATTAAGCTTTATTGAAGAAATGGTCGAATTTTTGGCAACCTCACTATTAGTGTGGATTCATTATTCCTACGCATGGCACCTCATCAGGAAAAATGCTTTCTGATTTGTGCTAAAATGATTAATTACACTTATTGGGTTTATCATGCAACGCTCTCTATTTATAATCATTCCAATAGCGATAGCTGTTTTCTTCTTTTATGACGGGGCTTTCGCCGCGAAGCCTTACAACCGGTTAGTGCATGAGAAGAGCCCTTACCTCCTGCAACATAAAGAGAATCCCATTCATTGGTACGCATGGGGCGAAGAAGCGTTACAAGCTGCCCGTGACCAAAACAAACCTATTTTCTTAAGCATCGGTTATTCCACCTGCCACTGGTGCCATGTTCTGGAAAAAGAATCGTTTGAAAATGAAGAAATTGCAGCACTGTTGAATGAAAGTTTTATCTGCATAAAAGTGGATCGCGAAGAACATCCCGATGTGGACCAGTTTTATATGAACGTTGTGCAGGCAATGACCGGTAGTGGTGGCTGGCCGCTGACTGTGATCATGACACCCGAAAAAATCCCTGTTTTTGGTGGTACTTACTTTCCTAAAAACGAACTTATGAAAATTATCGGTGCATTAGGCACTGCATGGACAGAGCAACCGAAAAAAATAAAGGCTGTGGGAGATTCTGTAAGAAAATTTATTGAAGCAGAAGATCGTATCTCCACGCAATCGGTGACTTTAGATGAAACGTTGATGAAGGAGTTTTATAAAAAGTCTCGTATTAGCTACGACGAAGAGAATGGTGGTTTTGGTCTTGCTCCAAAATTTCCACCGACCATGAAGATGCGCCTGCTATTACGCATTGCTCAACGTACCGGCGACAAGCACGCGATTAAAATGGTGGCCTCGACGTTAGAGGCTATGGCGCGCGGGGGAATTTATGACCATCTTGGTGGCGGATTCCACCGCTATTCAACAGACTCGATCTGGCTGGTGCCGCATTTTGAAAAGATGCTCTACGATCAGGCAGCTCTGGCAACCGTTTATATTGAAGGTTATCAGGTAATGCAAAACGAAGTTTTCGAATCGGTAGCGCGTGGCGTTCTCGATTATGTCTTAAAAGATATGACCGGGCATCAAGGCGGATTCTATTCCGCTGAAGACGCAGATAGCGAAGGAGAAGAAGGAACGTTTTATGTATGGTCCGAAGCCGAACTCAAAAAAATATTGACCTACGAAGAATATAAACAGGCTATTAAAATATTTGGTGTGACCCCGCAAGGCAACTTTGAAGTGACCGGAAAAAACATTCTCCACCTTAACAAGAGTATTAGTTGGGAGGAAAGCTCCAGCTTAGAAGTGAAGAATATCAGTAAGAAACTTCTACAGTTTAGAGAACAGCGGGAACGTCCCTTTAAAGACGATAAAGTGCTCACCGCCTGGAACGGACTCATGATAAGCGCCATGGCAAAAGCCGCGCAAGTGTTGCAAGACGATAGATATTTAAGAGCCGCAAAAAGATCAGCGCAGTTTATTAAAACGAATATGTATGAAAACGGAAAGCTGGCACGCCGGTTTCGCGATAACGAGGCCAAGTTCACCGCCAGTTTGGATGACTATGCGTATCTAATTCAAGGGTTGGTTGATCTTTATGAAACCGATTTTGATGAGCAATGGTTGGGCTGGGCCAATGTGTTGCAGAAAAAACAGGATGAACTGTTTTGGGATAATGAGAGCGGTGGATATTATTTTTCCGAAGAGAAAGGAAGCTTGTTGCCCGGTCGTAATAAAAAATTTAAAGACAATGCCCGGCCCAACAGTAATGCCGTGTCGGCATTGAACCTGTTAAAACTTTATAATTTTACTCTGCACAGATCTTATAGAGATAAAGCCAAAACCATTTTTACGTTGGCGGGTGAAATGATGAGCCAATCTCACAATGCGTTCGCGCAAATGTTTATTGCTTTAGATTTTTATCTGGACAAGTCGAAAGAAGTGATTGTGGTAGGGCCAAAGCATTCCACAGAAAAAGATGCGATTATTAAAATGTTGCGCACAGAGTTCTTACCTAATAAAACCGTTGGCTATATCCAGCCCGACTCCAAAACGTCGTTCCCGGTGTTTGAGAACAAAGTCACCGCCGAAGGCCGGACGATTGTTTACGTCTGCGAAAAAAATGTCTGCAAATTCCCCACCGAAGACCTAACGAAAGCCCGCCAATTGGTGAATGAAAATAAGCGGTTTGTATTAAAGTGAAATCGATTGTGCCTTAGAAAGGTCTTCTCTCCTTTTTTAAAAAACTTTTTGAATTTCTATAGGTTTTCTAGCCGATATAACAATTGCTGAGAACGATCACCGTGCTACTTTGCGGCGCGATGGTGGGGGAGATTTTTTTGCCAACTCAAATAAGGTTATGGTATATTTTCGACTTGGTAAGTTCAATGAGCTAGAGTGCCGGAGTGGTGAAATTGGTAGACGCACAGGATTCAAAATCCTGCGAGGGCAACCTCGTGTCGGTTCGATTCCGACCTCCGGCACCACTCTGTTCTGGCTTATAAAGTAAGCACTTAACAGACTTTACCCGCCCTAGCATTCCACCTTTTCTCATCCGAAATTCTCTCAAGGTACAACTGTGGTACATCATCTTGATGAGATTATGGATTCTATCCAAAAGAGAAAAACAAAAGATGGCAGAGTCAGCTATCGAATTCTAGTGAGAGTACGAGGCTATCCTGGCCTGCCCCCCGAAAACTGATCCATTCGCTATGTTAGGATTTGGGTCAAAAACCTGTTGATTAAGGGGGGGGAATAAAATGGCCAGGAAAAGATATTCACCAGAGCAGATAATTGGTTATT
>DUZG01000089.1 GCA_013349585.1 Nitrospinota bacterium
CTGCAACGGATACGCAACACCATGCTTGTGAAGCAAGAAGGTGATGAGGCTCTGCAGCAGAGTAGCTACATTGATGTGAAGCTGGAGCCACCAGAGGACGCAGATCCCCAAAAAATAATGTTTCCGAGGTTTTGTAAGGTCAGATGTCGCGATAATAAGGGGGGATGAGTCCAAGAACTATTCCCCACCCATCCCACCTACCAGAATCCCATAAACATAAATCCCGTACCACTTTTATGTAAGGTTTCTCGATTTTTCGGTTTTCCACTTTTTGCTAAGTTTTTTAAAGTTTTTTGGCTCCTATAGGACCCCTATACACGCACGTGCTAAATGCAACTTCCTTTTTTCGGGGACATGGATAATCCATGGAGAATCCATGGATAATTCATGGATTATCCATTGATTATCCATGGATTATCCATGGATTTTCTATGGCTTATCCATGGATAAGCCATGGATTATCTATGGATAATCCATGGATAATCCATGGATGATCCATAGATAATCCATGGATTATCCAGAAGTTACATTTAGCCCTAATGGGTCCTCATGGCAACCCATGGTCCCCATGAGGAATCATGGGTTCCCATGGGTTCCCATGGGTTCCCATGGGTTCCCATGGGTTCCCATGGGTCCCCATGGGTCCCATGGGTCCTCCATGGGTCCCATGGGTTCCCATGGGGTCCCCATGGGTCCAGTTCTTTAGACCTAGTGTCCCCCAAAAGGGAAGTTCCATTTAGCACATGGGTGTAGGTTCACTAACAGGTGCCTAGTTGAGGAAGGCGATCCAGAAGAGGCAAAGAAGTTTTTGGAGGAGGTAACGCAGGCCGAAGAGCTCTCAGAGGATTGCATGGAGGTGCGTTTCGAGGAGGATGTGGTGCCAGAATTGGTGTCCAAAAAAGTGCCCTATAGGGGCCAAAACGGGTCCTATAGGCAAAAAATGAAAAAACGATACAAACAAACTGAACAACAGAACAATCAAGAAACCTTACATAAGATTGGTCTGGGATTAATAAAAATGGGATTTTGGTAGGTGGGATGGGTGGGAAATAATTCGTGGACTCATCCCCTTTTTTTTTCGCGACATCTGGTCCCACGAAACCTCAGAAACATTAAGTTTCTTCCTATTTTCTCAATATTGGGTCGGAGTCCAAAGCAAATCAATGTTCTCCTCACTTCTCCAAACAAGCAATTCCTGGACTTTCAGACCTGGAACCGCATCGAATAGTTAATGCCACAACATTGTAACTTCGCGCCACAAACTTTTAAAAAGGTGCAAAAAACAGCCAATTTGTTTTCAAACCTTGAATTTTTGCCGAAATCTGGGTTTCCAAAAACCCGGGATTTGTCCCCGGCAACCCCCCGGGGGGATTATATTTCCAGCTCCCCGGCAGCCCCCCGGGGGGATCATATTACTGACTAAGAAACAGTGTCACTCACAACAACTTTGTTACAATTTCTTAGAAATCGAGAAGAGGCGTGCGCAACCTGTAAGTTTCTTGGGCGCAATTTCTTAAATCTAATGACCCGGCCCATCCATGGATAATCAATGGATTATCCATGGATTATCCATGGATGATTCCTGGATAATCCAAGGATTATCCATGGATTATCCATGGATGATCCATGGATAATCCATGGATAATCCATGGATAATCCATGGATTATCCATGGATCATCATTGGTTATTCCATGGATTATCCCCGGGCCGGCCCGGCCACCATGCCGTTTCTTAATTCTGGCACGTGTCAGATCACCTGGTTAATTTCGTAACGTCGAAATTTCTTAGTCAGTAGTGTGTGTGTATAGGGGCCAAGAAAAAACAAAAATCGCCAGAAAGTTTAAAAATCAAGTTTCACAAAAACTGTTTTTTTCTCAATTCGGGTTGATATTTAGGAGGTCTGGGGTGTCCGGGGGGAGAGGGTGGACCATACGAAGAGATTCCCTCGAACTTTGGCAGGGTTTGGTCTTACAGGGCATGGGGGAAGTCGATATTTTCATGTTTTTGGGAAATATTGGAAACTCACTTCATCACCAAATACATCAAAATTGGTCCTCGGGCCTCCAGATTGGTTTTTGCATCTCCCCTAAAGCCAGGGGGCTTCTGGTTGAACGGACTTCGGCGAAAATCTATTTTGGAAAATGACCACCAAAACACAAATTTCAGGGAAACTGGAAATACCGCATTTTTCGAAAAAATGGCTACTTGTTTTATGCCTTTTTATTGTTTTTATGATGTTTGTTGTTAGTGAATTTGGAAAGAACTAGGGGGACATGAGCAAATATTATTATTTATTCCTCGATATCTCACCAACATATTTTCCGAACATATTTTTCAAAAAACAAAAATCTCGATAATCGAAAATCTGAAAACCTGGAAATCCAAAAACCCAGGATCACGAACAAGAGCCCATAAAAAGGCTGCGGTAGCAATCTCCAACAAATCCGGCAAACTCCACAAAACTAAATGTTTCCAAAACAAAACCGGGGGGGGGGGGGGGGGGGGGGGGGGGGGGGGAGGAACAGAAAAAGGAACAGGAACAGACACAGTTTCAGAAATACGAGAGCAAGCAAAATGTTATTACGGCAAGTCAGTTCGCGGACCTGTTCGAGCAAAGGCAGCAGCTGATAATTTTGATTATCGACGAGGTCTTGAGCATTCAAGCCGAGTTCGAATCCGAGTACGGGGGAGAGGACGACGCAGTGGAAAAAATGCTAATCAACAGCCAGGACCAGAGGGAAATAAGCGGAGCGGTGCGGCAGTACTTGCGAATCGTGGAAAATTTCACAGAAATGGTCGACGCGAACAACGATACGCCGGCAACCATTGCCAAGTCTTGGAAGATCAACAGGGACACCGAGAAGCTGACGCGAGCGTGCAATTTGATCGACGCGAAGAGCAATCACGTGGAGCAGGAGACGATCAGGATGAAGAGGAACAGGAACGAGTTTGTTAATTCTGAAATACAGCGGAGGTGAGCGAGCGGAGTGCGGGGGGGACTGTGACAGAAAGTGTGACTGAAGCGTGCGAAGCGACTAACCCACTCTTGCTCTCAAGCGCAGCTTGCTGACCAGGTGGGCGGCCACGCTGGACGAACTGGAGTATGCGGGGAAGACGCTGAACAGCAGGGAGGAATTGCTCGACGAGGAGCTTGACAAGTGGGACGAAGAGGGGGAGAAGCTGAACAGGAAGGTGGTGAGCCTGCAACTGCAGGAGCGGGAAGCTACGAGCAAGCACGAGGAAGTGCTGAAGGAGATTAGGCCGGACATGGAAAGGTTGGAAAACCAGGCAAGAACCCACCAGAGAATTTTGGAAAACTTGCTGCTGGATGTGAATTTAACGACGGGGCTGTTCAAGAAGAGGGAGACGAAAGTTGCTGCGATTGCCGCGAAAATAAGTAAGACACGGAGCACAAAGAGCCAGATCGAAATTGCGCGAAAGGCGAACACGGTCGAGTACGCCACGCTGGCAATCGACAGGTGAGTGAGTGAGTGGAGTGGGTGAGAGATGCCGCGAGCGAGCGCAGCGGAAAGCCGAGCGCAGCGGAAAGCCGAGCGCAGCGGTGCCCCCCCCCCCCCCCCCCCCCCCCACAAACAACAAACACACCTAAAAAAACCAAAAAAACCACCCCCACACACCCCCCCCCCACCAGACAAACACAAAAAAAAAATAATAAAATTCTGCCA
>DUZG01000090.1 GCA_013349585.1 Nitrospinota bacterium
AAACGACCACTGCGCAAGAACACAACTACTAAACAACAATCCAACAACGCTAAACTTCGGCACAAGAACACACCTACTAAACCAAAGCGCGAAAACGAAGCAATAGCGCAACAACTCCCAAACACACAACATTACCAGCCAAAGGGTTCGACCAAACAACATAATGTTTTTGTTGACTGCTCAATTTGCAAAGGATATCCATGGATATCCACAGACATACATGAATACCGGTCATTGCGAAATAAAGAACCATTTGCAATGTTCATGTTTGGTGTCCATAAACATTGCGCAATACATCCAACTGTCCGACATTTTGGGTAAGTCACTTCATCACGAAATGGCCATTGGACCTCCAAATGGGTCATCGGATTTCGCACAAAAGCCATGGGCTTCCGGTCCAGGGGCCTTCTGCGAAAAGACATTTTGAAAAATGACCCCCCAACACAATATATTTTCCGGGAAACTGAAGAACCTTCATGTTTCTCGAAACCTGTTGCTTTGTTTATGTTTATGTATAGTTTGTTTGTTTATGCCCCCCCCCGCCCATTCCCCTGGACCTGGCCGGACCCGGATTTCGGATTGATTCCCTGGTTGAAATAATAGACATGTTGTAAAAGTTGACTTCTTGATGTCCTGAAAGACCAAAATTCGCTGAAAGTTCGATAGAAAAGTTTCGTATGGTCCGTACGCTCCTACTGGACACCCTCCCGGACCCCCACGCCTATTCAAAATATTGATTTGTCCACCCCTTAGGTGGGACAAAAAATGTACATTTGTTTGCTGCTTGACGTGATTCTTCACAGTTGTTGCAACTGATCTCCCAATGTTGCCATCGATTTTATTTGGGAAACCGAGATCCTGGTTTTCAGTTTCCCATGTTTTGAAATGGATAATGGGATATGTAAATATCGAAAATAGAAGCTTTTCTTCTCGAGGGCTGGGTCCATAAGGAAGGTTTTGAGACCATTATGTGATGAAGTTTACCGTCCCAGATAGTACGTCCCAAAGTATGATGGATACTTTCCCCAACATGTTGTCCAGAGTGTTTCAGAACGTGCAGGTGCATGTGGATGAGCTCACAAATCGTTTGACATCTGTTGATATCGATCTCCACGACCAGCCGACTCAGCCCAGGAGCCGCACATGGCTGTCGCGTGCAATTGGCGATTTGCTGTATGGTTGGGGGAATATGGTGCTCAGATGAGTGCTGCTGCAACGCAACCGATCACCGAGGTGGTCCAGGAAAAGCTCGCTGTGTTGGAGGAGGCGAAGTTGGAAAGAGCGAAGAAGGCAATGCACGCCACATTAAGGTCAGGCCAGGCCAGGCATGCACTGTATGCATGCAGGCCACATTAAAATGGTCCGTTGTTCTTAGTGTTGTTTCGTTTTTGTTTGTGTTTGCTCCCGCTGGATTAGGCTGGCTTGGGTTGAGCTGGATCAGGCGTCGCTACATGCGTCCCTGCCTCTCTCACTGCCGCCTTCTCCGTGGTTGCCCCTTACATGATTTTGCGTTGTTTTTCTCATATGAGTCTCAGGACTGCCATAGGCCTCCTACCGCGGGATTTGGGGATAGGAAGGAGTGCCTGGTTGGGCGCCTACTGACTGGCGTCCTTGGGATGCGTTCCCTTGGAATCCGTACGTACAGTATGTACTGTATGTACAGAGTGTACAGTATGTACAGTATGTTCAGTACCGTTCAGTACTGTTCAGTACTGTTCAGTACTGTTCAGTACTGTACAGTACTGTTCAGTACTGTTCAGTACTGTCCACTGCGCCGTTGCACATCCATGTCTATCAACGCATGGCGCGGATTTTTTGTTTTTTCAGTTTTTGCCCTATTGGACCCTAATTGCAACCGCGCGTCGCACAAAGGCGGACTCACTCTCCCCAGCCTACGATGTTCAGTTTGCGGAGCTTGGGTTTCGGAAGATTGTTTTCCAGAGATTGTGATGCATGCCACTTAATGGGGGATTAATGAGCAAGAATCTGGATTTCAAGAAACTGGATTTCAAGAAACTGGATTTCAAGAAACTGGATTTCAAGAAACTGCAAATACCGGCTATCTAATGGGCGTTCTCTGCTATCTAATGGGTGTTCCCATTTAATGGGCGTTCTCGGCTATCTAATGGGCGTTCCCATTTATTGGGCGTTCTCATTTAATGGGCGTTCCCATGTACAATACTGAACAGTACTGAACAGTACTGAACAGTACTGAAAAAAGTGAAGTGAATAATTAGCGCCCTGCGTTGATAGATATGGATGTGTAGCGGCCCAGTGGTAAAACGGGAAGTGAATAATTAGCGCCCTGTGTGAATAGATATGGATGTGCATCGGCCCAGTTGCAAAAAGTGAAGTGAATAATTACCGCCCTGCATGGATAAATATGGATGTGCAGCTGCCCAGTGGCAAAAAAGGTGAGTGAATAATTAGCGCCCTGCATGGATATATATGGATGTGCAGCGGCGGTGTGGGGTGGGGTGGGGTGGTGTGCGATGGGGTGGGGTCGGGTGGGGTGGGGTGCGGTGGTGGTGGTGGGGGGATCCCTCGAATAGTCTCCTTGGTATAGTCTCCTTGGAAATAGTGTCATTGGAATAGTCTCCATCGAATAGTCTCATTGGAAACAGTCTCCTTCGAATAGTCTCATCGGAATGACATCCTTTATTAATTAATCAATTGGTTTGCTACTAATGTGTTGAATTTTGCAACTGTGAATTAACTCAGCAAATTATGAATTAATGGTGTTATCCATAAACACCGGTAAAACTATGAAAAGTACAATAAACCACAACAAAGTGCAATTAAAATGCAGTGAATTACAATGAATTTATTGTCCAGGGAAGTGGTTTATCCCCTACTTCAAATTCATCATGTAATTAAACAAAATATATGGATCGTGGGATGGCAAAATGCATTAACGAAAAAAAACACAAAATGTGAATGTCCGTCCCAACCCGTGGCAACAAGTTGGCAGGGGTTGTCATGGGTTGTAGCTCACTCACTCATCCCGATTGGTCCTGTGGCAACCTGTGACAACCCGTACCAACCCGTTGCCACGGGTTGGGAAGGACCTTCCCGATACTTAAATTGTTTTGAATGAATTAATTTATTAAATTGTTCATTAGCTAGTTGAATACATAATTAAATGACTCCAGCGCTGACCCTAAACAGCATTCTTTTGGGATCTGGCTGCACTGGAGCCTCCAAGGGTGTCTGGGATGGTCTATTTACTTAAAGTGGCACCAGTCTCGAACTGAATGCAAAAGCTTCCTCTGCTTGTTGCTGTTACTATGTGTTTTCAAAGGTACCACTCACCAAGTACAACGTATGGCAACGTTTGGGGATCGCCGGTTCGGCGACCGGGTCGCCAGACCAACCAAGGGGCCTTTACCAACACCGCCAGGACCCTACAAGCTAAAGCTATTTAATACGGCACCAACGATCTTGTTGGAAAGATGAACCATAGAGTCGCGCGGTCGCAGTCGACCGCGTATATACTTTGAATAAATATGGGAGTTTGGTACGTCCGAAAGGAGGAAAATAATATCG
>DUZG01000091.1 GCA_013349585.1 Nitrospinota bacterium
AGGGTTCGCATCATTTTGCTATCCCATCATCATTGATGATAAAAGCCTTGCAGGCCGCTAAAATTGATATATCCACTCACCCGGTTGAGGGTTTTGCGTCGAGAGATGAGTTTATTGAAAAATCGAGAAATAATATTGTTCTGATTGAGGCAAGATAAATGCAACCTGCTGATGAAACTTACATCTTATATGGAGCTTTATTCGTTTTCCTGTTTCTGGGGCCGTTATTCAATGTTGCCAAACGGCTCGGTTCCTCGAAAAATTTTCCACCATCCAAAAATAAGAAGAACAAGTGAATCATAGCCCTCAATTCAATTTCGATAATAGCTTCGCCCGCAGTCTCGAAGGATTTTTCAAGCCCTGTAAGGCAGAACCTGCCACCGCCCCGAAACTTCTACAGTTCAACCATGCACTTGCCAAAGAACTTGGGCTTGACCCAATCGCACTCGATTCGGAAGCAGGACTGGCGATTTTCTCCGGTAATACAACACCCGAAGGTTCAGAACCGCTTGCTCAGGCTTATGCCGGGCATCAGTTTGGTGGGTTCTCGCCTCAATTGGGGGATGGACGCGCTCTTCTTCTCGGGGAAGTGATCGACACCCAACAACGCCGCCGTGATATTCAGCTGAAAGGATCGGGGCGTACTCCGTTCTCTCGCGGTGGAGATGGCTTGGCGGCTATTGGTCCGGTATTGCGCGAATACTTGATAGGGGAGGGCATGTATGCGCTTGGAGTCCCAACGACACGAGCCTTGGCAGCTGTTTCCACTGGAAAGCACGTCTACAGGGAAATCGCTTTGCCAGGGGCTATTCTCACTCGAATTGCGGCTAGCCACATCCGTGTTGGCACGTTCCAATATGCCGGTGCGCGCGGTGATATTTTGAAAGTCCGCGAACTCGCCGATTATGCTATTCAGCGACACTATCCCGATACAGCCGATGCGGAAAACCCCTATCTGGCATTCTTCGCGGCTGTCGCCGATTCCCAAGCCACTCTGGTGGCGCGCTGGATGAATATAGGGTTTATTCACGGGGTAATGAACACCGACAATATGACGATCTCCGGTGAAACTATCGATTACGGACCCTGTGCCTTTATGGATAGATATTCGTCAAGCACCGTGTTCAGCTCGATAGATCAATACGGTCGCTATGCCTATACCAAACAGCCGGAAATTCTGACTTGGAACCTGGCCCGGTTGGCAGAAACTCTAATTCCGCATGTTGATACTAACAAAGAACGCGCCATCGAATTATTGACCGAAATGATAGAGTGTATTCAGCCACTATATGAGTCTTATTGGCTGGCGGGGATGCGATCTAAATTAGGATTATCGACAGAAGATATACTCGATCAAGAGCTGATCAACGATCTGCTGAAATTGATGGAAGCAGGACAAGCAGATTTCACTCTTGTTTTCCGACGTCTCTCCCAAGCTTTGCGAGGGGATAGCAATTCAGTGCGAAACTTGTTCAAAGAACCAGAGGCCTTCGACTCTTGGGAAGTACGTTGGCAAAAACGCCTGGAACAAGAGGATGTTGTAGCAGAAACTACAGCGCAGGCAATGGATAAGGTCAACCCCATCTATATCCCGCGGAACCATAAAGTCGAAGAAGCACTTGCCGCAGCAACCAATCAAGACATGGCACCATTCACTAAACTACTAGATATTGTAAGCCACCCCTTCGACGAAGTTACTGGCAACGAAGCCTATGCCGACCCAGCCCCGGCTACCAATAGACCCTACCAGACGTTCTGCGGAACCTAGTAGCTCGTCTTTTGCAAGAGTGGGAGTTGACGCTTTAACTTTTGCAGCATTTAAAATTTTCCCCTATTTATTAGTGAGTTATAACTATTTAGTACATTATAACAATAGTTTTTGTGGGTATCATCTCATTTGAAAACATACGATCCTTTCCCGTGGAAGATGCTAGGGGAAAAATTCTTATTTAGTGCCTTTTAATGAAAAAAATATTTTTTTAGTTTATGATGAGACAGATGTTATAGCAATAAAAAGAGCTTATTCCAAAAATGTTGCAGGGTATATTGTCAAAGATGAAATGGGCAATGGGTACAAAAAATTAAGCGAATTCTTGGAAACGTATTCTGACACAGTAGCCCTACCCTCAAATTAATTTCTTAAGATATGTTCATGTGCTGGAACCCAGTAATGGAAGCTGATAATTCTAAGAGGGATTGAAATTGCTTAAATAGTGTTGGAACATTTTTATTGTTCTATTGGCGTTTTCACTGTTCTTTTGAGAAAGTTATTGAAGTAAAGCCTTTGTCTAAGTACTCTAAAAAACTGTCTAAATTGCTACTTTCGACGGACTCCAGATCAGTAAATGCCATTCCCAAATTCTTAAAACTTCGTTATTAAATTTCTTCATCATAAACTAAATCCACAGATGAATTTCTATCGTCGTCTTTTATGTTTTCCAGTAGTTTGAAAATCGTTTCTTTTTCTCCTTCTAGAATCTAAAAAAACTCTCTACTTTCTTTTTGATAAGCCAATATACCCATTATAAGATTTTGGGAATTTTTATCTCTTGATATTTTTAAGATATGTAGGATGTCTGAATCCTCCATTATTCTTGATGTCACGCTGCAGTAAAATAATGTATGTATGGAATTGGCCATCCTGTTTCAAAGGTGAAATTAAGTGCTAGCCAAAATTACTGTAACACTCTGGGGTATCGCAAGTTGTTATTTGTAGGGACCAACAAATCGTTACTGTTGAATTGTGTGGTCTTCTTGTGACCTCAAATGAATGGGATTGCCCTGATTATTTTCTTGTTCGTGTTTGAAAGGAGATTTATGATAACTACCTTTCCAAAACTTCAGTGTGTAATTTTAACTTTGGTGTTACTACTGTTTTCTGCTCTTCCCGTATCGACGTATTTGATGGATGAAGGTAAAACAGAGAGTGCCATTAAGATGCTTGTGTTTCCTAAATCTCTCTGACTGATTAAAAGCCGGGGGGATGAGATGAACGCGGTATTTTCCGACCCCAAACGGATTCGTAAAACGCTTTTGAAACTCGACCCCGCCAGAGTCGCACCTACCAAATCCGGCGAACCTATCAACGGCCCCGTGACCCGAGATAGCCTGAGGCAACTAGCCAATTAATATAGCGAAGATATTATCTTCATATTTCGACGAATATTGGACGTCACTAAAAATGCAATCTGTCATCTGGGGCTACTTTAATTAGCCAAACAGAAAAAGGTGCTGGCCTTAGAAGAAAGTATGATCTCAGGGAGTTTGCAAGAAATGGACGTGGCATGGCTCAAAATCCTGGCCCTGGATGCTAGAAAAGTTCTGCATTCAAATAAGTTCGAAAAACGTCAATCGGCTTACTGAAGAATCATGTAACGGGCCTATCTTAAAATTTTAACCGGTTTGATGATATTAATTAATGAAATTAATAGTTCTTTAGCCCTATTAGAGAAGCGAGAAGTATAACTAGTCGTCCCTGAAAAACCCTATTTCCAG
>DUZG01000092.1 GCA_013349585.1 Nitrospinota bacterium
ATTGAAAATAAATAAGAATCCTGCTTAAAATGATCCTTGATTGACCCCAGAGTGGCACCAAGTTGCCACCAAAAATCCCACCAATCATCGAAACAAAACAAAATGACAAACACCAGCACCCCCACACAAAAAAAAAAGTTGGCGCTGCATTGTGCAATTTTGTGACTAATCCGATGCCACATTTTGACACAACAAACTCAGGATTTTGACCCCCGCCAACTTTCACCTAAACAAACAAAATGAACCGCGCAACAACACCTAGTTTTTTTGAAAAGGGGAAGCCACTTACTTTGTAAAACCGCCGATTACCCCACAAACATACTTCAATTACGAACAAATGAACAGTGGGGAGCGAATTAAGTCAAAACAAGGTGTGCAAACTTATCAGGATCAATTTCTCTGCGCTTACAAAGCTGATCTATTCTATGTTTTGCAGACCACAAATTTCATGGAATTTCGGACTTATTGCAAATGTAATGGCGGCACTCCAATCCCAGTCCCCACCCCACCCCAAAGTGGTGCGGACCCGGACCTGGGGGGCCCAGCGCCACTTTCTTCGCCCCCAGCGCCACTTGGCCATGGCATGGCGCCGCCGCCGCCAGGCCATGGAAACGCCAAGTAGCTGGGAACGCCCAGTAACTGGGAACGCCATTCCATTAAATTTCCGAAAACGCAATTTGGGGTGGGGTGGGGTGGTGACTAGGAGGCCGGAGGCCGACATTGGGTGGGGTGGGGACTTCTTCCAACATGTCATTTCAAATGTAATGGCGGCATTCCCTTATGAGAAACAAACAAAACTGGACTATTTTCATCAGGCCCATCTTGAGCAATTAGTATGCATGATTCGATTTTCGCAATGGGGTCCTCATGGCGAAAGGGGAAATAAACACAATTCCAAAACCCATGTTTTTTGCGGAAATGCTCCTAGACGAAAATGTTGCATCTTATTTCTTAAAAACTCAATAAGGCATCTCATTTCTTGATAACTCAATGAGCCACCGCAACCCCTATAACAGTTTATGGGGGATCAAAATTGAATCGGGAAATGCCCCCTGTACAAATCGCAAAAACAGCTCGAGCCACTGCTGTAAGGCAGCCCCAATAAGCAACCTTCGCTCGAATCGAACTGACCAAGTTGGGAATTTAGTGCAAATTGCCCCAGACACAGATTTTCAGAATTGGTGAAAGGTGAGTTGTGTTTAATTGTTTTTATGGTTGTTTCGTTGGTTTTCAATGTTTTTAATGGTTTGTGAATGATGCTGCATGAGTTCCATGTATTTTGTGAATAAGCAAATAATTATTTAATCCGCAAAGAATTACTAGTAATTATTAAAGTCATTAATTACACATTTAATAATACTTAGTTATTTATTCATTCGAAAACACGTTGCCATGCCATCACATGCAAGGGCAACACGAGGACGGCAGCGGGGCCAGGCCATTACTCGAACCGACCAGGTTAGGGAATCTTACTCCAAGTGCCCCAGTCACAGACCGAGATAAAAGTTGAGAAGGAGTTCAATTGAACATCCTCGGACCAACAAATAAATTGAATCGCATCCGCGGGCTGCATAATTATCAACTAACGGTTTAATGGTTTTGTTACGGGATAAAATGGTTTTTCATTGTTTGTGCACGGTTCTCCCGGTATTTCATTAATGGAACCATTTAATGCTTATATCCACAACTCATAAATTAGTAATTAATAAAGCAATTAACCAACACTCTAATTCGTAACTAATTCTTTTCAATCACTAATTCTAAACTGATGCTGCCATGCCATGCCAGACCGAGAGAACAGCAGCGAAGGAATTCAATTCAACTTGATCGAGCCAGCAACAAGAATTGAATCTCCTTCGAGGGCTGCGCTTGAAATAAACCATGCCATTATGGTAATTCAAATTTACATTCGAATTGCATGCCCCAAGGGTCCACTTACTTGAAGTTCACAACTAAAGTCTGGAAATACAGGAACAATTGCTTTTCATCTTCGAGCTTCCCCAAGCCAATGTGTTGAATTAAAATATGAAATCCATGCCTGGGCTCCTGTTAGTGAACCTGGGTTTTCGGATTTCCAGATTTTCAGATTGTCGATTCTCGATTGTTTCTTATTTTTGCCAAAAATATGTTTGACGTATATGTTGGTGAGATATCGAGGAATAAATAATAAAGGTGTCATGGAGAGACCCTGGACAATATGGAAGGTTTTGATTGCCATTTCTAGCACATTGAGATTCCAATTTACCGTCAAATGTTGAAAAGTGGACTTTCTGACGTCCAGTAAGACCAGATCCTGCAAAAGTTCGAGAGAAAAGTTGCGTATGCTCAGTGCGCCCCCCCCCGGACACCCCTAGACCTCCACAATGTCAACATGAATTACAAAAAAAACAATTTTTGTGAAAAACTCGATTTTCCCAGGTTCACTAACAGGAGCCTAGCATGCAGAAGCGCATGTGATTTCTTGAGGGCATGCAGATCGGGAGCGACTTGAAGGCTTGGACCAAACGATCACGAAGGTAAGCACGATTTCAGACTAATGTCTAAATGCAATTGTGGTTAATGATAGTTTAAGAAATAGTTATTCCCTGGGGGTACCAAATTAGTTATTAGATACCTTAACAAATCTCTATATAAATTAAATACTTTAACCTGTCGTGGCAATGGAACGGGAAGCGCGTTAAAAAGAGAAGGGCTGCAGAGACATGGTCGCAAAGCTGTGTTGGATGCTGGTGTGGTATTCGGCCGCGCCTGCGGCGCGGCCTCGACCACGCTTTCTGGTGAGAAAACAACTGAAAACACATTAAAAACACACACACAAATTACAAAGAACACCTACAAAACATACAAAGCTGAGCTTAGAGCCCCACCCCCCCTGCGGCCCCGTGTCACAAAACAAAACCAGAGAGAGCCCAAAAACATCCCAGGCTAGCCAAAGGCACCAAAAAGGAAGACCCGAGAACGCCAAAGAGACCCGTCTAGAAGTTGGGGTATTAATTCTCCCAAAGCGTATTCACATGCACATAAAACTGCGAATTCTGGAAAAAGGAACGCCTCAACAATGAATTTCCTTGATAACTGCTTAACATGGAATTCCCTAATGGGGAAAGTCCGTTAAGCCAACGGGGAACTATCCGTTAAGCTGTTAACGGGGGATTCCCCGTTAAGCTGGCAACGGGGAACTAGTAGTCCGTTAAGGCATTCCCGCTTAATTCTGAAAAAGCAACATTCTTAACTGAGGATTCTCTCGTTAAAAAGCACTTGAACAAAAACCTGTCTTAGCATGGGAACGGGAAGCGCGCTTAAAAGGAGAAGGGCTGCAGAGCAATGGTATCAATGCTGTGTTGGACATTGGTGTGGTATTCGGCCGCGCCTGCGGCGCGGCCTCGACCACGCTTTCTGGTGAGAAAACAACTGAAAACACATTAAAAACAC
>DUZG01000093.1 GCA_013349585.1 Nitrospinota bacterium
AAACCAATATGAGAATTCATCAGATCGTGCATATTATCGCGAGTCAATTCCAAGTAAAGAAAACAGTTAGGGCATATCATTCTGTCACACCCGTTTTGTATGCACTTTTACCGCACTCGTGACAATCCTCGGTCAAGGTGATACCTGTAACGCTATTTGGACCCATGAAGAACTTATGACCGCACATAGTGCATTCATATTCTCTCTTGATCTCTTGAAACTTAACCTCTTCCAGCAACTTCCGACGCACCCAACCGCTAAAGTTTGCCTTTTGTTTGGCTAATTCCCAAGTCGTGCCGTCTAATGAAACATTTACAGGTCGCATAGTGGGGTCTAAAAGAGAATTTGATATAAATCTATGCGCACGCATTACCCAGAAAATCCAGAACAGAAAACCAAAAATAATTATTATTCTACCGCTGCTACGCAGCAATACTCTACCGACAACATGGGCTATGCCCCCCCGCCGACGGCTACAAGGCGACCTGCTGGTGCAATCGGTATAAACTACGCGTCCAGCCTCACCCTAAAGAAGATAGAATCCGAGGGGGAGGGGTGGATATGGTAAAAGGTGGAGGGAGATCGACACCAAAGACCCGAAAGTGTAGGGATTGCGACCATCAACCGGCTCAAAAGGTCATTTGGTCGCGCTGTCCTGTCTGTCATAGCGTTATGAGGGTGGTTCGCTATGATTAAGGGGGGGTTTTGGTTGGGTTGGGTTATCTTGAGGGTGTTTTAATGGTTAGTGAAAGTATAGTAATGGCGGTTTTGGCTTTGCAGTTTGGATTTATGGCTTTCATTTTGATGAAATTAGATATGAAAAAGGCTGAATCTGATCGATTAAAAAAAGATATTGAACAAGCTCTAGCTGCAATTAAAATGCCAGAGGTAAATATAGACTCGATCAAAGATGAATTACTCGATGTTGTTGAAGATTTAATGGCAAACATGAGAATTCCATCAATTGCTGATCACTTGGGCGGCGTGGTTGCTCAATTTATGCAAATGAAACAAATGAAAATGGCTCAAGAGTTAGGATTAACCGGCGGCGCGGAACAAGATGATACCAATGAGGATTGAAATAGGGTTGGCCTATCCCCTCCGCCATGGCTCGCCGTAAATCCAAAGCAAAACCTCGCACCCGATCAAAACCTAAACTCAATCTTCTTGATTTAGGTGTTAGTTTAATAATTGCAAATTCTGTTTCAACAAATGTAACAGGTTTGGGCCTTAGAAACTTCCTTTTTGCTGGAACTCAATTTGCAAATACAAGCGAAGCGGGCAGAGTTATGGATATGTCGGGATCAAATTGGAACGACAATGTGACTTTAAAGGAACTTTTAGGCGGCGCACAAATCAACCCAACTCAAAACCGAACTGAAACTCCCGGGCAGCAATTAATGGAAAATCTCAAAACTAACGCGATCCCTTTAGTTGTGACAGTTGTAGGAATTCCAGTCGCTGTAAAGTTTGGAAAGCGATTTTTGCAAAAGCCAATCTTAACTCCAGTAAATAAAATGCTTAAAATGAGTGGACTGGGGGTCAAAGTATGAGTACCCAAATAGTCACAGGCGCGGTTATGCTTTCAACTGGTGAATTAGTTTCACTTCAAGCAACTGCCACAGACGGAACTGAATCAGAACTACAAACTTCTGGAACTGTCGGTGCTGGTGGTGGAATTGCTGCGACCTCGATAGGAACTTATGCAAATGGTAAAGCAATTACACATTTCATCCAACCCATTGCAGCAGCAGGTCAAGTTCAATACTGTTACTTGAGCCGTCGTGGTGAGATTCTAAGATGTATTGAAATCGGTGGTTCTGAACAAATGAATTCACCTGTTGCAATACCTCCAATCCAACTTCAAGCGGGCGACTCTTTGAGAATACTCACAGGCGCGGCGACTGTAGATCTTCGGCAAGTGAATTACAATGTAGTCTGTAACGATGGAACAAATGCAATCTTTACAGGACAGCCGGGAACTGGTACAAGTGGGGGAACTTCCCTCACTCATATTCTATCGGGCCAAGGGTTAGGAGAATCCTTAACCGGTAGATCTATCGTTTCACACTTTGCAACTGGAACGGAAGGCGCAAGGTACGCGTCCGGTTCTGTTCTATTAGTGAATGATCGAGGTCTTCCAATGGGCGGAACTATTGTAACTAATGTTTCAAACCAAACTTGCAAGCCTAATTCTGTTGGCGGTGCTAAAGTTATGTTGAACTGGCAGGCTCAAGTTGTATTGATTGCATGAGGTGATTCTCATGGCTAAATGTACAAAGGCTCAAGCGAGAAAGAGACTCAAGGAAGCAAATGCTAAGGTGATGGCTTGCTTTTCCTCTGGCCACGTTACTTCCGCGGATATTGTTAAGATCAATACGCTTCTTCTAAAGTGTATCAAGAGGCTGGAGTGATTCCATTGCCTTCTCAATTCAATACTTTAGTTCAAGGTCTTTCAATTGAGGCCATAACGCCTCAACAAATACTAGCTGCAGGTGAACCGATATTTCTTGATGTTAGAACTACATCTGATATTAGTTCGATCAATACCTTAATTCAATCATGGAGTAGAATTCATGTTCCAACATTTGGACAACCCATTCCCGGTTCAAGTGCGAGGAATACCAGAGTGAACGCTGGAGATGTTGTGGTGGCAACAGGAAACGAAGTTAGAATGATAGTAGCAGTTACCTATACTAATGCGGGAGGTGCGCCAATTGTTGTTGATTTAACATTAGGGGCAACCGAACTTCAAGCGGGCATTCCAGTAGATCCCGCAAGCACATTAGTCGCAACAATTCCTAGTAATGTTTATGTTGATAGTGATATTGATCTATCCGTTGCAATTGTTTCGGGTGATGGAGCAGACCTCACCACTGCCGCCGTATCTTTTTTGGTGGTACAGTGAATTGCCGGAAACCGGTAACACTCCTGGACTCTTTTTGTCGCGAACCGGCAACAATTGTCTTAGCTAGTTTCCGCATTATGTCAAAAGGTGAATAAAAGGGGGATAAAATTGCCAAGAAAAGCACCCGATGAAGTCACAGAACACCGTATTACTTTCGGCAACTATGAAAGGAAATTCGTTACTGAAATTAAAAACGACGCTGAAAAGGCGTTGAAGGTTGCTACAATCTCGGCGGTAGCAATACCTGCTTCAATTGCTATTAGCACGATTGGAGGATTGGGTCTTTTAGGATATGGAATATATCGAGGATTAGATTCTTTTGGCTTTGGATTAAATCCTAAAAAGTGGTTTAGTAAAGTCAGTGATCGAGTAGAAGCACAAGTCGAAGGCGGTTTCAAAAACAAAGATGAGGGAGGACAAACTAACATCTTTGGTCTTCCTGGTTGGGGACTTTGGCCAGGTGTAATTTAATGTCTGA
>DUZG01000094.1 GCA_013349585.1 Nitrospinota bacterium
AAGTCCTGCCGCGTTCCATTGTTCGCATCGTTTGAGTATCGCCAGCGTAATGATCTCTGGCTCGTTTGTAAGCGGGGTTAGCAGTGTCCAAATAATCTAAGAACTCAGTTCTTAATCCTCTAATTGCTTGGACTTCTGAAGCACCGATTCCTGTCGCTGGCATCGTTGGAAAAGCCACATCGTCCAGACCCATCTTCATGTAATGAAGGAATATGGTATCCACTCCATCAACTGCCGATCCATCCATCGCAGTTATCCGTCCATCATCCGTCAGATTAAATTTCATCGCACCTGTCTGTCGGTTGTTCTCAGCAATCCTCATTCCTTTACGGAAGGCATCTCGCATCGCAGGGGTGCGCAACATATCTTGTAATTCTGGGGTTATAGGGACAATAACTTTGTTCGCTTGTCCATAAAGAATATCGGCAGTTCTTTTTCTAGCCTCTTTTAAGGCTTGAAAGTCATTGAAGAAGTTAGCTTTCTGACCAAACGCCTCTTCGAGTATCGTGCCTAATCTCCCAGGTCTTCCCTCCTGCCGCATCCTTAAATATTTTTTAGCAGTTTCTTTACCTGGTCCCGGCAGAGTCGATACTGCATCGATCAATGCTCTCGTATTTTCATTCGTATCTGCCAAAGACATACTTCTGTTGAAATTTTTGCCAGAAGCATCAGCTAATTCAAAGATAGCTTCTTCTGGAGTCATGCCGCTATCTTGCAGAGTTTCGATCATCTTTCTTCGGGCAAGTGTTTGGCCTTCCCTGGTTGCTTCTGTTGAACCCGATTTAAACGCGGCATTGTAGAGTGACGAGAATGGACCCTTCGCCATACGCAAAGCGCCTGTAACGGCTGTCGATATTCCAAGACCTAAACCAGCATCACCTAATTGCTCTAAACCGCTATCTCCCTCACCAGCGTTATATCCACTAATTGCACCACTGACCGCAGCCGTTGTTAGGGCTCTACCTGTTGTTCTTGCAAGCCCTGCGGGACCGCCGGTCAATATTCCGCCTCCAGCTTCAAGCAAAAACGACTTACCTGGGTTATCTTCCCGGTAATCTCTCACCGTTCCTCTTTCAAGCTCAGTCGCTACGTTGTACGGAGAATAGTCATTAGTCCCCACCGCATTAAGCTGAGTCGCAATATCCTGTGGCCCTGAACCAAAAGCGCCAGGGAACGTAGAACGCATTTTACCGAAGAGCTCGTCAGAAGAGTTGTAGCTGACCCCCTGCAAAAAAGTTGAGAACTCTGCGTTTGCTAACGCCCCGCCCTCAATCGATTGCAATAGTTTTGTCCCTTCTGCGTTTAAGCCGTTTGGTCTAGCTTGCTGCTCAAGTAGGTTTGAATAGAGTTCTTGAATATCTGTTTGGATCGCCATTACTTGAGCTCCTCTCCAGAAAATTGTTCTTGGACAAGATTGTTCATCGATACACCAGCTTCATTCCCCGTAATGGATCGAGTGTCACGATTTAGTTGTGCTAGTAAATCGCCCTGCCAATCTGGACTCTTCTTCATCTCAGACAGAAGGATTTTCCATTTAGACTCAAATTCAAGCGGGTTTCTCGCTTTAATATTGAGATTATCGCTTGAGAATTTTTGAAAAGCATCTTGGATCATAATTGCTCGATTAGCCCCGATAATTCTTGCTTGTAAAAGAATCTGGTTTCCTTCTTTTGTCTGCCTAAGACCGGCGCTGGCCTGTTGTATGATTGCAAAATCCTTGTCCGTTGGATTAACACCTAACTGTTTAACGAGCGGGATGATTATCTGATTGCTCAAGGCAGCGAAGACTTCCTCAAATTGTGGACTTTCACTGTTAATCCCTAAGTTATATCCCAAGCTCTGAATATTAGTTAATAATTCCTGTCCCCCGCCTGTTTTAAGGTCTGTTTCATTCAGCAATCGATACATTTCTTGAAGCGTGTTTTGTTGCGTGTAAGCAGTCGTAGCTTGTTCATCATATGTGTTGCCAATCTTAGCTGTGTTTTCTGCCGCAAGTTTATAGGAGGTCTTTTGAGATTCGTTACCTATAGTAAAATCGCTAAATGAGGGAACCTTATTAACAAGATCAGATTGAGCATTGTTTAATTCTGCTTGTTGAATTTGTGGTTGTAATTGTCTAAGCGCACTTGGGTTATCCAAAAAGTATTGTTGCAATTCTGTAGGCAGGTTTTGTTGATTAACTTCCTGACCAGTAAGCGAATTAACTTGATAAGTTCCACCAAGCCTACCTGTTTGTCTTACCCCTACAACATTTTTAACTGTATCTCTTAATGCATCACCACTTAAAGCACCGATTTGTTGCAGTTTCTTTTTGACTAACTCCTCGTCTGTTTCCGTAATATTTGATGCAAGGTAATTCCTACCCATATTTTCTCGAACTAACTCATTACTGCTTAGATAGCTCTCTCGCAAAAATTTGTTGTATTGCATGTTCGCAAGCCGCCCTTCTATTGAGGGAGCCAAACCCGCAC
This sequence comes from Nitrospinota bacterium, assembly GCA_013349585.1. Lineage (GTDB taxonomy): Bacteria > Nitrospinota > Nitrospinia > Nitrospinales > VA-1 > UBA8687. Next base: position 2,472 of record DUZG01000094.1, read on the forward strand.
GTTCCAATACTGGGCGGAACAAATTCTTGCCTATATTCTTTAGAGTGCCGCCAACGCCCTCTGGCTTTTCAAAGTTATAAGGTTTTGGAGGCGCTTGAATACCAGCAATTGCTTGCTGATTTTGGTTCAACATTCGACTGTTGTTCAGAAATGTGGCGTTACTCAAAAACTTTCGCCTCTGATTTGGAGGCATTGCTGCCAGAATCTGCTCAATGGTCTGCTCTTCTGCCACCTCAGTAACCTCCGCTTAAAACCTGTTGTGCGCTATTTAGAAAATTAGGCATCTGATTAATTTTTAATCCAGGCGACTGCTGCATTGGAAAATTCATACCCGGTAGCTGTGGGATTCCGACTTGAGGTCCGCCGCTCAAAAAATCAGGGTTCTCCATCATAAATTTTTCAAACTCTTCTGGGTCTTGCGTTAACGCTTTTATAAAATCGACATTGCTGCCGAATTGACTCATCGCATTTGAAGGCATCTCAGCAATCTGACCAGGAATCTCCTGCACCATGTCAGCCACTCCCGCCCCTGCATTCGCTATCATGTCAAAAAATCCCATTACCTATCTCCCGAAATTCATATTAAAGCCGCTGCTTGAGGACTCTCCGACTGTTCCGCTAGGAAGCAAGCCAGCCCCGGCCCGTAGGAGATCAAACATTTTAAAGGGGTACTCTTGTTCTTGCTGAAAACGCTGATACTGATCATCCATAATTCTCTGAGCTTGCTGCTGCTGGAAGGAACCAACGCCAAAGATGTTTTGTGCGTCCTGGTTAGCAAAGTCTCGGTAGTCTTGACCTAGCCCCTGCATTGCCCGACCCGCTTGTAGTTGTTGCTGCATCCCTTGGAGCCCAGCATTTTGATTTTGGATTCCCGCTCTAAGCCTCGCGTCCTGGTTGGCT
>DUZG01000095.1 GCA_013349585.1 Nitrospinota bacterium
AAAACGGTAAAACACAAATCGTTATCGGGACTCACTCTCTGATTCAAAAAGATATCCAGTTCAAAAAACTGGGGTTGGCAGTGATTGATGAACAGCATCGGTTTGGAGATATGCAAAGAGAGGCCATCGGCAAAAAGGGTGACCAGCCTCACCTCCTAATCATGACAGCCACACCCATCCCTAGGTCTCTCGCACTCACTCTTTACGGAGATATGGATGTGTCGCTTTTAGATGAACTCCCCCCAGGGCGACAGGTAATTGCCACCAACCTGTTCTTTGAAAATCGCAGTGAGCAAGCCTACACCATCATGGAAAAACAGTTGCAGCAAGGCAGGCAGGCTTTTGTCGTCTGTCCGTTGATTGAGGAGTCCGAGTCCATCGACCTTAAAGCGGCAGTGACAGTTTTTGATTTTATTCAAGAAAATTTTCCCGGTTTCACGGCCTGCCTGATACATGGAAAACTCAAAAAAGAAGAACGCCAGAACATCATGTCCCGGTTTCTAAAAAAAGAAATTCAAGTTTTGGTTTCCACAACGGTCATTGAGGTGGGCATTGACGTCCCCAACGCCACCGTCATGATAATCGAACACGCTGAACGGTTTGGTCTGGCTCAACTACACCAGTTACGCGGACGAGTGGGCCGGGGAATTCATGCCTCTTACTGCCTACTCATGGCCTACCACCCTGTATCTGAGGAAGGACAAGCTCGGATGAAAGCCATGCAAAACTCCGGGGATGGTTTCGTCATCGCGGAAGAGGATTTAAAAATCCGCGGTCCCGGAGACTTCATGGGCACAAGGCAATCGGGGATGCCTCTATTAAAAATCGCCAATCTGCTGCGCGATATCCAGGTGCTGGAAACAGCTCGTAATGAAGCTTTTCAACTCATCGAAAGCGACCCGGATATTACAGACCCCAAACACCAGCCGTTAAACAAAGCCTTAAAAAGATTCCTCGGCAACTATATGGAATTGATGGAAGTTATTTAAAGGTTGCCCTGCAAACCGGCACATAATATTTAAACCATTATATTTAAATAATCTAACGATCAAAATTCGTTTGTACTTCTGCTATTACAGCATCACCTTTACTGACATATCTGTCGTAGTAATAAACAGAGCAACTTACCCTGATAGCAGAACAGGTTGAACGTATGTTCAGCCCGAACTCCTCTCTTGTATGATAGACCAACTTGCGTTTCTCAGCTGGACTCATAACTTTTTCTTAATGACATTCTTTAACCCTTCATTTTGCAAACTAACATCAGCATATATTCGGTTTAATCTGCGATTCTCATCTTCAAGTTCTTTAATATTTTTCACATCCGAGGCTATCATGCCTCCATATTTTGATTTTCAGTGAAATAGGTCATTCGTATATACCGTATTCACGGCACATATCCTTGATCATTCAGCCGCCTTCAACCTCATGCAAGACTTTTATGATCTGACTCTCTGTATAACAACTCTTCTTCATTAGCATTCTCCTTTTTGCTTCGCATTATGCAGGAGAACTCTAATTCACAATGGACCTATTTTAAGGGGGGGGGGTAAACCCTAATCGTCTGAGGTTGTTGGTTCGCGGGAGCAACTTACCTTTGCGATTAACAGACACAACATTTCAAATTAAGACGACTTGGGGTCCTTCTGAGGGAGGTCAGGTTTGGGATTGATCATGTTTTTCTTGCTGAGGATATCGATAAGGTTTTTATCTCGGCTGGAAACGGCAATGTCGAGCAAGCCATCACCATTATAATCTGCTACCGCCATACCTTGAGGATGTTCATCAACTTTGTGATAGATAGGAGGATAGGTGAAGGTTCCATCTCCCCTGCCAAGCGAGACGCTTATCTGGTCATCTGTAGAGTTGGACACGGCAATATCTTGCAAACCATCACCAGTAAAATCAGCCGCCACAACAAATTTAGGGAAATTGCCTGATGCAAAATCTCGTAAGGACGTGAAAGTCCTATCTCCGTTGTTCACCAGCGCCGTCAAAGCATGTAAAGAGTTGCTGGAAGTTACAAACTCCATCAACCCATCATTATTCACATCCAGACTCACAAGAGAGAGAGGCTGTTTGCCTCCCTTAAAAGCTTTTGAGCCTTCAAATTTACTATCGCCCTTGCCCCAGAGAACCTGAACACCTTTGTTGCCATTACCCGCTAAAGCAACCGCAACATCTGTCTTGCCATCTTGATCATAATCGCCGACGACAACTGCAGTAGGCTGGCCCTTAACATCCATGGAATAAGGTTCTTTAAAAAATCCAGTGCCTTTTCCCAGAATCACTGCCACCTTCGAAAAACGTAGGGTGACAACCAAGTCGATTTTTCCGTCAGAGTTAAAATCTCCTAACGCCATATTAATGGGAATTTTACCAGGCTTAATAAGTTGCGCTGTTCTCTGAAAGCTTCCCAATCGTGTATTCAAAAATACCTGAATGGACTGATCAGCATAATTGAGTTCAGCAATGTCGGTGTAACCGTCTTCGTTGAAATCGCCAGAAACCAGACAAATGGGATCTCGACCAGTCTGATAAACAAGCTGATCCTTAAAAGTTCCATCGCCAATTCCCTTAAAAAACGAGAAAGAATGATCGCCACTATTAACCACAACCAAATCTGGAATTTTGTCACGGTTAAAGTCATCGGTGATGAGAAAGGAAGGCTCATTACCTGTCTCCATGGTATAGCTCAGGGCAAAAATGCGCGGCATTTTCTTTTTGGCTTTCTGCGGCTGAGGGCAACCCAGCAGGACAAAAACCATCAGGAACACAATTATTGAATAATGTCTTTTCATGAGGCTCCATGGGAAAAAAAAGAGCGTATCACAGGAGCATTGGATAAACAATGTCACAAAGCTGGACTCTTACTTTTCACTAGGAGACACAACTGTTGGCACGCTTCAAGAGAGCGTTTTGAGGAGCCAACTGCGACGAAGCTGTTACATTCAACCTTGGCTTTCTTACCCTGCAAAAAAATCATCGCGAATAAGCATAAGGTTTCTATTCCTTCTTATTCTTCCTGGGAACAGGGTTTGAATGAAAATACCAATGGGCTCATTCCACAATACTTACCAAAATCACAACACTTGAATAACATCACCCAGAAAGAACTGAACTACACCATGGATCAACTGAACCATCGACACAGAAAAACCCTTGATTTCAAAACGCCATATAAGCTATTCTTCAAAAAGAACACTTTACTAACTGTTGTACTTCACACTTGAATTCGCCAGTCTATTTATGAAAAAGAACGATTCTGATTTTTATTGGTTTCACATCCCCATTCTTTTGATAAAAATAGTAAGGATTCTGA
>DUZG01000096.1 GCA_013349585.1 Nitrospinota bacterium
ACATCTTTGATTCAAGAGACTCAATATAGTTGCTTAGGGCAACCACTCCGTCTGAGGAAGGATTCGAACCTTCAACCGCGTCTCCCAAGGGACCCGCTCTACCTAATGAGCTTCATCAGACTGATAATATCTCGTCCTTGGTCGCCAATCTTCTCCCGAATGAATCACCGTTAATCCTTAATTGAATTAATCCAGTCCAAACGAATCAGAAGATCTTTGAATCAGACCCCGATATAGTTGCTTAGGGCAACCACTCCGTCTAAGAAAGGATTCGAACCTTCAACCACTTCCGCACTCATAAGCCCTTCTTACGCCGAACACAGAGTGGACCATTACATGCTCTCCCATTTGAGCTACTTAGACTGGTGAATATGACGGGACTCGAACCCGTGACCCCTAGCTCATAAGACTAGTGCTCTAACCAACTGAGCTACATATTCCTGGTTACCACCTTTAACCCTGTAAATTACACAGTACCTGCAAATCAAATTTTTAGTAAAGTATAAACTGTGACAACATAAATCTCTCTCTCTGTAATATTTTACGATAAAAAAAGTTATTTTTTTTTGTCTTATTTGTTTTATTTGTTTTTTGTCTTATTTGTTTTATTTGTTTTTTGTCTTATTTGTTTTATGTTTTATCTTTAAATCTTCTATACCAGTTCCGCATGAACCACTGGTCCGTGTAAGGCCATCAGCAAGTCCAATTTCTTGCTGAGCGATTCGTAATCGGCATCATTCTTAGACCACTGGACATGGGCCGTGCTGTTCTTACACGAGGCAGTGGGTCTGCGCGGTGGAGGGACACCTAGCGGTGTCACGCTGAGGTCTTTAACCAGATAAGCACCACATATCTTGGCGGGTCCCGTCCTGGCAAGGGTGTTATTGACCGGACGCACCCCAAAAGTGAATGATTCGGCGTTCGGGTTGAACCTAGGACCGTGTTCCTGAGACTTCAAGAATAGGTCATAGACCTCAAAGAATCGGACTCTCGGGTATCCTCCAGAAGACCGCTTAATGGTCTGGTCGCTCAAGGAGAGGTTGAATTCGGGATCTTCAAACTGCATCTCTGCACTCTCAAATAGAGGTTTGAGGGAGTCCATCAAGTCCTTATCCTTGGACCACTTGTAACCCCAGCCGCCGTAGTCAAAGAACCGCTTACGATCTTCGGGCAGTCGCGCTTTTTCGATGTAGTCGCAGATCATCTGGGCGAAGACTGGACTCGGTCGCTGTGAGCGGTCCCTCATATCAGTCGTAGAGCAGAGGGCGTCACCTGTCACCAAGTCGGCCCCGAGTTCAGGCAAGATGACGCTAATCACTTTGTCGGAGAAGGTGATCTTGTTGGTTGAAAGAGTCTTAACCGAAGGAGTCTTGTGTGCGCCTGACCAGAGTTTGTGGTCCGTGTTGATGGACTCCTGGAATCTGTCCTTCTCGGCAGAACTCTGGGCATAGCCCTCGTAGTATCGCCACCGACCCACGCCGTCATCGTCCACGAACCACTTAGGCTGAGAGTGAGTCGTTTCACCCTCAAAGTCGTAGATTTCGGTGTAGGTCATGATGAGTTTGTATCTGGTAAGTTGCTCAGTAATGTGTGTTGTTATTATAATTAGGAAACAATTAAATCAAATTTTTTGGGAACAAGAGTTTAAACTCTTATTTTTGGTTCACCTCCCAAAAAATTTGATTTAATTGTTTCCTAATTATAATAACAAACATATTACTGAACGCGTGAAAACAAACTATCAGAGACAACACCATGACTATCGTCACCACCTACAAGGCGTTCGCGGCGACATACGCGACTCAACTGGTCGTGCCTGGACTAGTCAAGCGCCAACCGAAGGTCTGCTTGCCGACCAAAACCATGGTAGCGATGCCATCCTCATCGAAGCGGGATATAGAAGAAGAAGAAGATGAATGCGCCCGGTTGGCATCACTACGGCCCCCTTGCGCCGCACCCGCCCCTCCATCCACCGTAAAAGTGTGGAAGGTGATGCATCACCCTGAATGGGGTACCGCCACTCACCCGGAACCGGAAGAATTCTTTGCACTAGGGCGCTACTGTTTCTGTATCAGCAACGGGTCAACACCGTCCTCCATTCTGGAGGAACTGAAAGACGGACACCGTATGGTCGTCCAACCGAAGACAATGGTCGGTTCCCGTGGAAAGCGTCTGAAGGGTGCAAGGGGTCTCAATGAGCACCGATACGGTACAATTATGTCAGACCCGCGCCTTGACCCCGACTCATCCCCGGGGAAACCGTGGTACTATGTCAACGTAGAATGGTCGCAGACAAGCGAACCCTTTAACCCATTATGCAAGAGCAATCCTTGCAAGACTTTCACTCTCATCAAATAATTTAGAAATAAACAAAAAAAGACAAAAACAAATCAAGAGAAAGACAAAAAAAAATTTTTTTATGTTCTTTTGTTTAAATTTGATTATGTTTTATGAACTCTTTAACAACAGAAAGAAACATGGGTCCATGTCTCATACAACAACTCTTCAGGCAGAAGATAGGTTTGGAGTTGGACCAGAGCATAGTTGATGTGGTTCTTTTCCCACTGCTCCTTAAAAAGAAGGACTTGCCTAAAGAGTTGCTCGTGGACATTAAGATGACAAAGAGTTCTAATGAGCATGGGTTGTCATCTATCATACAGATCTTCTACGGAGGTGATACCAGGAACAGTTTGCCTTTCACAAAGGCGGGGGATGATCCGGCTTCTCGGCGCAGGATCATGTCGGGTAAGAATACGAGCAAGTTGCGCCGTCAAACTTCGTATCATACCTCATGGGGATCTATTGATATCCTGAATGAACTACGGGAATTAATTCATCTCCCTTCCAGGTACAGATTACCATGTAGTCCCCTTCAACCTGGCGATATACTGACTGAGAGGGGTGCTGGCGGGTTCTTCATTGATATGAGTTCAGGTCACGTACACACACGGTCCGTGAAAATGGAAAAAGAACAAGTGAACGAATTTCTCGAACATTCTCTTTCTCCGGGTAATCGTCTTAGTTGGGGAGGTGCTCCGGACAGACTATTTCAACCGATCTTAAGCACATATTATTAGTTCATTCATTAGTTCATTCATTGGTAAATTTGATTATTTTTTTTTATGAATTACGTTAACAAACAATAAGAGGAACAATAAGGGGGAACATGAATACTCAGGAGAAGTGTCAGTGTCTCATCTGCTACAAACCGTCGTCCGCCCAGATGAAATGGGCTGTTCTCGGTGGTCGCCAAGGAGATCTTAGGTTTTCCTCAAATGCTCTGAAATTACAGTACGATACATTATCCAGAGACAGTCGC
>DUZG01000097.1 GCA_013349585.1 Nitrospinota bacterium
GCCTATCCCAATCGACCTGCTGCAGCGCCTGACAACCGGCCCCAATCAGGCCAAGCAGCGCAGCGCAAACCAGCCCGGCTAAATGGGGAACCATCGGCGTCACGGCGGGGAAACATACCCTGCGTCTAACCGATTGCAGCCCGTAAAAACAGCGAAGCGCATGACATCGAACGCGGCGGGCAGTTAGCGGCCGGCGTCCTTGGCCTGCTGGCTCTCTCTCGGCCCAACGAGCCGACGCCAGGCGGTAACAACGAGGATGCAAGCTGATACGTTCAAAAAATATTTCATCCTCATAGATTCTGTTGCCCGCCACTCAAGCCTCTTGTATAGACTATCCGTTACGAACTGTACTTTATCATGAATCTCCCCCGCACATTGTATCCGTGTTGTATGGCCCATCAAATGTTTTGGTATACGGTGGACCCGACGGCATTAGATTCGCTACACAATCGTCGCAATCATTAGGATCTCCCGTACCTCCATACGGCGTGACGAGAACAACTTGTGGAGTACCACCTGTAGGATAACACTCAAAACACGAACTTGTGCTTAAATCATCGCAAAACTTAACAGCCGGATTATACCTATCTTCATAACATATAGTGCCAACGGAAGGGTTGCCGATATTTCCACAACGAAAACCCGCATCATACGCAATTATATCGGGACAATTACACGCGGCATAGACACCGCAGGCTGTAACCGCGAACATTAATGTTAATATACTTTTATTTCTCATTTTTCTTTCCTCTGTTTTAGTTATTAATTATTCACTTCCTCGTCTTTTACGAGAAATCTGTTTGTTTTCGCATACCAATATGCCACCAAAGAAATGGCCCCCATCATCAACACCACTACCCAACGAAAACCGGTCAAACCCTCTCTATATTTTTTGCTAGCCGCACTGCGAAGTTCCCTATTGTGGTACTCATCACTTTCCCGCACCTCCATCTCCCCCTTCCAGGCTCCTTTTTTCAAAAAATATCGCAGAGGTCTCGGGTTATCCGGATCGGCACTCCCAACAACACGGTAATCCGCCACTAATGTAGTAACAGACAGCTCTGGAATAAATTTTTCAATAGAACATTTCATGTCGATTCTATGAACCACTCCGGTCACCGAGGTCAACAGTCTTAAATCTTCCGCGCTGGATGCGGGTTTCTTCTTTGCGTAGCGATTCAACGAAAACTTCAATGGCAGGGTAATTCCACTGATGTTTGTGGATTGAATTAACGAGTATTCTGCGTCCAAATAACCGGCCTCATATGGGGGTGCGAATTCTCTGATCGAAACCTTTCCGTCACGATAATACTCCACTTTGCCATTGTTGCCAAACTTTACGGACTCTAAAATATAAGGAGGTGAATCTTTTAGATCCCATTTTGAGATAGGCTTGAAAGTAACAGAGCGAGCCGGTTCGTTCCACATCCGTGGAAGCCTTCTTTCCTTGTCAGCATTCAAGTAAGCACCAGAAATAAAAGCCAACCAAACTACATGTGAATAGTGAGCTTCCGGCCTAGGAACAATGGTTGGATAGATAGCTCCTACCGCATCATTTGGGCGCTTAACGCTCTGACTATCAAGCTTCTTTCCACGATGGATAGGATTGGTACTACTAAAAAACTTATCAAATTGCGAGATTAGTTCTGCCCTAGACTGCCCGCGTCCTTCTTCATTTCCTCCGAGAGAGGTCGCACTGTTTTGGCCTTGGACAGTCGAGTTTTTACTGGAATCGCTGACCTCAATAGTATTGGTATCACCAAGTAGTTGATTGATCATCGCATTCCGAACTGCCGGAGCCAGCATGTTTTTATCTTCACCTGTGCTCCTTCCACCGTTGTCAGGATGGAATTTTGTAAAATAGTATATTTCCCCGCCTTTTTTACCATGTTCATATTTTTGAATGCTCCGCGACTTCGGAATCATACGAATTAACCAATCTTCACCCTTAGAATATATTTTAAAAGAGAAACTTTGATTATATTGAGCATATCCTTCTGAATTATAAAAGCCTGAGTAAATTACCTTCCCCTCGGCTTCGTACTCCAACGTCTCGGCAGGCACAGCGCAAAACCCCAAATTGGCACTCTGCCACATTAGCAGGAGAAGCATTACGACACCGAATGATTTAAAATCTATAAGACCCATATCTCTAGATTATTAAATCAACAAAGTCTTAACCCTACTCGCTATTTCACGGCAAACTCGGAGAAATGTAACCGCAACTTGTTGAAACCACCATCAGGTAAATCATACTCAATATGCACTTCTTCATGAACCGCAACTGACCTGTATTCTAGCGTGGCCACTGGCAGTTCCATCAGGCCCCTCGGTGGTACCATCACATAAACCGCTCATGCACTCCCCGTCTGTATGTGCGTTTGATTTTACGCCTGTCAGCATTGGCCCTGAGCAAGTGTTTACATCGTGGTTACCGCAATCAACCGACAACAACTGGTCGTATTGCGTGTACACGCAACTCACACCGTCGAGTGGACTTTTCTGGCAATCACTATTCTCACGGCAAACGATTTCATCCCGGTTATAATCCGGTTTTAAATCACAATTGCCAATCGTTGTTGCCATGGCCGACATCACCATGAGCCCCAATAGGGCTATAGGCATCCATGCGAGGGGTTTAATTGATTTAGGTCGATTGCTATCCATATTTGTGTTTTTCATGTTATTGTATGTTGTTTTCATCTACGCCGCTCTCCGATCTGCGAATCATTCTCTTCCAAGCCGCATATGCACACAGCGTCAGAGAGCCAAAAAAAATAATCAATATTATCCTCTGATAATTTAGATTATTTCTGTAAACCTGATTCACAGCAAATGAATTCTTAAACTGTGACAACTTTTTAACTTCCGTATCTGCAAGCCAGTTGTTGGTTGCCAAATAGCTAAAGTGGTGACTCCCTAAATCAGCATTATTAAACCGCTCATCAGATATCGATGTGATCCCGGGTATATCAGGTTTAAAATTGATTCGAGCTGTCTCCTGTACATTTGTGCATATTAATTTATAGCTCGCTCTTTTCTGAAGACGTCGCAAGTTGCCGGGCTTCCGTTTAAGAAAGAACAAATCCATCGATGCTTCCTTAATGTATGGAATCTTATTTTTACCATAGTAATCACTTGCCGTCAATCTGTAAACTGTATTTGTAAAACCGAAAGGAAATGCGCTGTTAAGTGCCGCTCCGCTTCTCAGATCTTTTTCTGGATGAACATAAGACAACTCATTAAGAAGCCCTTCCGTATCATTTGAGAAAATAGTTTTGAACTGAACAAACATA
>DUZG01000098.1 GCA_013349585.1 Nitrospinota bacterium
ACCCCGTGACCCCGTGACCCCCCCCTTGGTTGGCCACCCCCGAACTGAGCACCGCACCACCATGTCAATTATTTTTTCCAATTTTTTTTCAAATTATTTTTTTTCAAAATATTATTTTTTTTAGTCAGCTACTTGTGACTTGTGTAAAGCCATTCAAAAAAAAAAAGAATCTGTGACCCCGCGACCCCGCGACCCCGCGACCATTTGACTCTGCGAAGACCTGAGCCTCGGGTCCAACACATCACATATCGGGGTCATCACATATCGGGGTCATCATTTATCGGGGTCAGTAAAATAAAATGTCGAAAAATGAGATACAACGTCGTCTCGTCCGAAGCGAGAAAGCGCGCCGTCGTCGTGTTTTGGAATATGTTTGCAGGCATTTACCGACCGAATTAGAAAAGAAGATCTTTAGTTACATGAGGCTGAGACGGGTTGGGTACATGCATGCGCTGTTCGATGTCACCATGAGATGGCAGAAGCACCCAACCAGCCTCATTATCAAAGACTTTGCTTTAAAAATGAAAACTTATGCGGTCTTGGGACAGACCGAATGTCATTGTGGAAACTCATGGAAAGTTCTCACAAATGTAATTCTTCCATATCTTGTACCTATTGGCAAGAGGCTGACACACAGCGGACCGTTTGATCATAATGGTCTCGGCAGGATCAGATTCATCCACCCAGATAACTCGTTATGCGATGTTTTACAATCTATGAGAAATTGCTTCTCGCGCACTATGCAAAAGAAAATTGCATCGCTTGTGATTGCCGAAATACACACAATTCCATGGATTTCATTGATCTTTGACATTGATCCTTGGCAGGAAAGATACCAACAGGTAATGAAAATGAAATGGGACAAACATCCAACGGCCGTGGCAATGACCCCGTCAATGACCCCGTCAGTGACCCCGTGACCCCGTGACCCCGTGACCCCGTGACTCTTGACCTCGTGGAGAATCGAGTCTCAGTTCCAACACATCGCATATCGGGGTCATAACACATCGGGGTCATAGCACATCGGGGTCAGCAAAATAAAATGGTACCTCCCATTCACATTGAAAGATACAAATGTATAATGGAGGGACTAAGAGACATCCTTGACTGTGGGCGAATTGTGGATCAATTTGGCGTCAAAAGATTTCCAAAATTCGACCCAATAACCGGTCATACTTTAGTTTTAAATGAAAACGAATATGAGCGCGAAGCTGTACCGATACATCCAATTTTTTTAATTCATTTTATGCCGCAGGGGAAAAAAATCATTAAGGATTGGCTCATAGACCAACGCAGCAAGGTGAAGGGTCACATTGGTCCCCCTACAATATGTAATCGAGTACGCGCTGCCGGTGGCGGAAAGGCGCTGCAGTCAAAAGAACTATTTTTTAAATACCAGCCGCTAAATCTTTTGTGTCGCCGTCTTGAGTCAGGCCGTGTCATTTGCATCGACGCAAATAATAAAGAAATATATATTGGTGGTGTCGGTATTGCTCACATTGATATGAACAACGCAAACAACAAGCTCGAGAATTTGCGCATGGTCCGCCTGCAAGAAGCCGTTTCCATGCTAATGAATTTTAAGGACGACGGCGGTTCCTCAAACGACTATGTGCGCGCAGAACCTGAATGGTATGAAAAATTTTCACCCGGATTCGGCATTGGTCACTACGTTAGAGACTTATGACCCCGTAACCCCGTGGCCCATGACCCCGCGGTCCCGTGACCCCAAGTAACCCAAATTTAAAATATTATTACGCAATCAAACTTGCCAAGGTTTTTTCAGCCTTGTAGTTCATTTTGTAGAACACCAGCGTGTACCTATCTCCATCTTCCCAGGAGTCAGACTCGTGCTCCAGGCATTTGCCGTCAAATAATAAAAACTTTCGATTGATGTCGTAAGTTGTAGCACCACCGTTTTTGTCGTAAATGATCAGTCCGCCGCCACTCTTGTGAGTGCCAAATGAAACGATAATGCTTGGTTTTGTGTTTTTTACGTCAAAGTGTTTCTGAAATTTTCTATTTTTGTTAATAGAAAAAGCACTATAATCTTTGTCGTGAGATATAAAGCCGAGAAGCATGTCAGCGAGGGTAATAATCTGCTTTGAAATTGGAAATTTTGTCAAGGCGCCGGGCTTGTGAAAAATATTAAAACCAAATCTAAGCGAAAGTCCGCTTTGTTTATGAGCTAAGTCTTTACGATAGTTTCTTTCGCTTGATGGTAAACGATCCCATAATTTATTTGCTAAAACAGGCAGCATATCGAGTATCGATTCGGCCAATACCTTGTTGTTGCGCGGTAATGTTATATAGCGAATTTTCTCCGGGCTTGTATTATAAACTTTTAAGCGCTTGACTTTTGGTTTTAGAAAATTAGTTATTTTGTCATGTCTCGCGGGTTTCAAAAATGACATTTGAAATTTAGATGGTAGTGTTAGACTTATGGAGTCACTACGCAAGGGGTCGCGTGGGATCACGGGGTCACGGGGTCACGGGGTCACGGGGTCACGGGGTCACGGGGTCACGAGGTCGACCTGGTTCGCGTAGAAGTGGACTCTGTTCGAACCTTTGTAAACAAATGCGAATCAAGATCTGGTCCGTAGCGACGGAGGCGAACAAACGTATCACTTAACTTGTCGGTTCCATCTTCTTTAATTGTCCACGCTTCTGGCACACTGGGTTTTTTAGTTTTTTTACCGCGCCCATTTTTTTCAACCTGAAGGGGGTAGCCTATTTTATTCATGCCCATGTTAAATTTTTCAATGTCCGGAAAGTATTTTAAAATGCGAGTTTTTTCATCTTCTGTATTTATGCGCTGTGCAAGGTTTCTTGATTTTATGATCTTACCTCCAAATTGAGCGTATATTTGTCCCGTTGCTCCAGCCCGTTGAAATAATTCGTCCTGGCCCGCTAATTTCCTCTTGTTGCTTCCTCTTGTACTTGTTTCTATATTATAAACTATTGCTGCATCCTTTAAGGTTTTCATCTCATAATATTTGACTATCTGCTCACGTAAATAATCTAGTTCTTCTGATCGTTCAGGTGCTAGTGATGGAGCTGGTGCCGACGCTGGTGTCGGCGCTGCCGTTGGTTGCACAATTCGTGGCGATTTACCTCCATGTCTTGGCGCTGCCGTTGGTGCTGCTGGTGCTGGGGTTGGAACTTCATATTCGTTCGTTGCCGTTGCCGTTGCTGGCGCTGGTGCTGGTGTCAGATCGATATCATCAATCCAATTGGGGAAGTTGACCATATTTACTTTTTTTTTCTTACAACTTTTTTTTTTTTTTGTC
>DUZG01000099.1 GCA_013349585.1 Nitrospinota bacterium
ATTGAAGTTTGAAAATGACTTTGAAATTTCAGAGTTCTATCGGAGCCAGACTTTTTAAAAAAGTCGAAAAATGATGAGATTTTTTTGAAAATTTCAAATTTTCTGGAAAACGAGAGCGGGAAGGGCTCCTGCATTTCGAGTTTCCCGAGTGGTAACCAGGTTGACGGTTCACCGCTCGTTGCCATTGTAGAAATGGTAGCAAAGAAGGGAAATTGTAATGAAATTTCAGAGTTCTACAGGGTTTTAACTTTTCGAAAAAGTTGAAAAATGATGAGATTTTTAAAAGATTTCAAATTTCCTGGAAATTGATAGCAGAAGGGCTCCTCTTCGAGTTTGCCAAGCGGTCACCAGGTTGACAGTTCACCGCTCGTTGCCATAGCCCAAAAGAGTAACACGGTTGCAGGGTCCACCTTTTTGTGCTTGCAAGTGTTTTTTTTTCAAGTTGGTGAGTTCGTTCACGATGAGATGCTGCCATTGGTATTTTACCATGAAGTTCATGGAAAACGAAAACTAGGGAGAAATCTGGCTATTTATTTCCTTGATGAAAGTGAAATGTCCAGGACCCACCTCTTTTTGGTAAATTTAGTGATTTTCAAGATTTCAAGATTTTTGAAAATTCACATGTAAACCAGGTTGACAGTTCACCGCTGGCTTCAAGTGACTAGTAGAGCCTACTTCTGTAGCTCGAAAGAGTAATACGGTTGCAGGGTCCAGCTAGTTGGAAGTTAAAAAAGGTTGACGTATTTATAGTTTTGGGTGCCTTTTTCTTTGAGTTGTCCAGTTTGTTCTCCACGGTTTTAATCATTTGTATTTTCCCCATCAATTTCAGTGAAAAAGAAAACCAGGGAGCTATTCGACTATTCATTCACTCGATGAAAGTGAAATGTCCAGGACCCGGATTTTTTGGTAAATTTAGTGATTTTCAAGATTTTCAAGATTTTTTGAAAATTTGCGTTTTTTTTTTCAAACAACTTGCCATTCTAATATAATCTCTGGAAGATTTAGGCGGGGAAGTAGGCTCAACGATTCCTCCCAGCGGAAACCTGGTTGACAGTTTACCGTCGGCTTTGAGTCCCGAAGCAGCAGCTAAGCGGGCCAGCAGGGGCGGCTGCACGACGGTACTCTTGACCATGGAAAAATAGTTTTTGAAGAACATTGCTTCCTGGAAGTGCTTGTGAATCCCCATAACTGTTGCGAAGAACAAATTGACGTTTATAGAAACGGTACTGAAATGTGAAAATGACTTTGAAATTTCAGAGTTCTATCGAGTCCAAACTTTTCAAAAAAGTTGAAACATGAGGATGTTTTTTTTTGAAATTTTCAAAATTTCTGAAAATGATAGTGGAAGGGGCTCCTGCCCTTCGAGTTACCCGAGCGGAAACCAGGTTGACGGTTTACCGCTCGTTGCCATATGTTTTCAGAAAGACAATGTAAAATTATGGTTCGATGCTGACACAAATTTTCGGTAGGGGCCATTTTCGATGATTTCTATCGCAATTTTTTTATAGGTAGCATCTTCGTGCGTCCATCGAGGAACTGATGTGGCCAGGAAATATCAATTACATAAATACACCAGTATAAGAAATTTGATTGAAAGTTTGCTCCACGAGTCTCCCCGGCGGAACCCAGGTTGACGGTTTATCGCCGGGTTTCTACATAAAACTGGTGCGTTAGTTAGACCCGTCCCAAGGCGACTGAGACTTTTTAAGCGTTTACATCCTAAACATGTTCTGTGTTCACAAAATAACATCATATAACAAAGCGCAACTACATAAGTTTAAGTCAACAATGACAATTCATCTTCCCAGAGTATGAGCTCAAACAGACAATGCAAAATTAGGAGTCTTTGCTAGTTCATTTGTTTGATAGGATGTTGTTTTTGCTGAATTTCACCGTATTTTTTTGAATTGCATTCCAGAGCGTGTCATCAAGAAATTATGGGTTGAAGGAAATCTTGGTGGAAAGTTTGCTCTACGAGTCCCCCTCGGAAAACCAGGTTGACAGTTTACCGCCGGGTTTCTACATAATACCAAAACAGTAGCGAAGCGAACCAGAAGGGGTGGCTGCACGCATATACTCTTGACCATGAAAAAAGTTTTTCAAGATCATCGCTCTCTGGGAGTGCTTGTGATTTATTGAAATTTTGCAGATTGGAGTTTATAGAAATGGTATTGAAGTGTGGAAATGACTTTGAAATTTCAGCGTTCTGTCGGTCCCAGACTTTTGCCAAAGTTGAAAATAAAGAGATTATTTTGAGAATTTCAAAAATATGCGAAAATGATAGCTGCAGGGGCTCTTGCCCTTCAAGTTCCCCGAGAGGAAACTTGGTTGCCGCGGTTGCAGGTGTTTAAAGGTTAGACACATGTTGAGCTATTGACTCGTAAAGCAGAGATATTTTCTGCTAGAGGAGTAATGCCGAACCGCAATGTTTTTGAAAAGGCCCGCTTCTGCGAAGATCTATGATGTTGGACTTGCATGTTTTGATTTAAGTGACACTTTTCATTTGAGTGACTATTTCTGCAGTTGACTGCTCTCCGAGTTCCCAGCGGAAACCAGGTTGACGGTTCACCACCGGCTCGACATTATGATTTTGGGTGTGTTTTTCTCAAAGTTAATATATTCGTTCATTATGATTTGAGTCATCTATATTTTCCCCACCAAGTTCAAGACAAAAGAAAACTAGGGGGCTCTTCAGCTATTCATTTTCTCCAGCAAAGTGAACTGTCTAGGGCTCGGGGGACTTTGACAATTTTAATGATTTTCGAGATTTTCATGATTTTCGAATGTTTTTGATTTTTCTCTTAAAAGTCATCGCAAATGGTTTCTGGATTTTTGGAAAGGCTTGTCGCTCGACAAGTCCTTCCAGTCGAAACCAGGTTGACAGTTCACCACCGGCTTCGAGTTATTCTTGCTTGCCGAAAAGTTCCATGCCATCTCCGTTCAAGAGCAGGGTTGACAGAGATGGGAAAAACACATTCGATTTTGCTCCCCCCTCTGTGTCTCTGTGTCGGAGTTTTGGAACCTCGCACGGAGAATGCCACACTTGCTGCACAGGTTATTTTCTGGAGGGAAAACGACCTGGGTTCCAATGACCATGTTTGACCCCGTCCCAAATGACACAGTGAGATGTTAAAAACAAGATCAGAGATCACTCGTGCAATGCAGCACTGGCATCCGACACACAACTGAAAAACCAACAGTGTTGGGGAAAAGCCAAAATGGGCTGGGCGGCTGCACGCAGATACTCTCAACCATGAAAAGTAATTTCAGAACATCATTGCGAAA
>DUZG01000100.1 GCA_013349585.1 Nitrospinota bacterium
ATATATATATATATTATGCCAACCAAAATCCCGGATAAGCTATAGATTCATCATGGACCAACGTGACTGATTGCAACAAATGCGTGCATACGTGCTGCTGTTTGGATTGCAATAACTGCGATGGCTTAGTGTAACGATCCCATCAGACTCGTCCCACTGGTCGGCGTTTTGGACACAGCTCCTGGGTAAGCATCTTGGAAGCTGGGAACCTGGAAGCCTCAGCTACCACAATATTCATGGAAGCATCTTAGAGGCCTCATGGAAGCACAGCTAATTAATTAATTACCATAATATCCATTCATTTTTAAGCTGGAAACCTGGAAGCCTCAGCGACCACAATATTCATGGAAGCATCCTGGAAGCCTCATGGAAGCACAGCTAATTACCACAACTACGACCATATTTCTTTTGTTTTCTTCTTGTTTCTTCTTATGTTCATTTTTCGCCTGATCTTTTCTTCTTCTTCTTCTTCTTCTTTTTCTTCTTCTTTTCCTTCTTCTTTTTTTCTTCTTCTTTTTCTTCTTCTTCTTCTTCTTCTGCTTCTTCTTTTTTCTTTCTTCTTTTTTCTTTCTTCTTTGAATGCATTAACTATCCGGTGTAAAAAAACAAAAATGGAAATTAAAACTGAACACATCTCCAGCGAATTCGCTGTGCCGGCTGGAGAGAAGCTAATGCATCGTCGACGCGGGCCTGATAAGCATGATCGTCTTCTAGCCCCACGACCTCCACAAAACACTGCAAGCACCTAGAGCGATCACCAAGCAGCCGCACCCTGCAGAGATCACATAAAAAACAGGGCGTGCATTCTTCACAATTGTCTTCGCGAGAGAGTGTGTCACTTCGATTTTGTTCCCACAAATCGGCATCCTGACAATCTTCCCAACAATTACAGCACCTATTGTCATCACTAGCACTGTCTTCATGGATTTCCGGTATTTTGTTGCATTTAACACACTGAATATACACGTTCTTCGGCAACTGCGCCTCATCCCACGGGTTCTCTTTCCACAACAACTGGACGCACCAGACCGGAACTCCGGATACCCTAGCGGCATAATAATGAAGCGCAGTAACGAAAGACGTCCAGCCAGCATCTCCTGGCACGTATAGAGCACATCCCAAGGGTCCGCCTGACACTAAATAGGAAATATGCACACGCCGACAGCATTCCATCGCCAGGTGAGTGAACAATCACACCGCCATGAATTGAATGGCTGTGAACAATAAAACGGCCAACAATCATCGACTGCTTTGAAAGGTCACATGTGCACATGGGGATACATGTGTGATATATATATATTTATTTTATTTTCCGCCCATGCTATGACGCGCGCGAACCTGCAGGTTGCCGCTGCAGTGCTGCTGTCAAACGCAGTAATTATACTTGCTAAGATCAGTTGAGTGGTTAGTTATCAATCCAGGCGGGTGCTTGTAAAGAAACGACTATTATAACAACTTTTATTGATCGTCCTCCTCCTCCTCCTCCTCCTCCTCAAAAAATCGAACATAAAACGATGCTTAAAACATACCCCAAAAAATCGAAAAATGTTCAAAAAATAACTCCCAAATGAATCCCAAAAAGTGAGGTCGTTTCGAGGGTTGGCGCCTCCTGGGACACCTTTGGTGGCCCAAACTGTTTTTTGACACTACAATGGGCCCCCAGCGCTCCCAAAGTGTTCCCAATGATCGAAAAATGAACCAAAATTGATACCAAAGACTCCAAGATTGCGAAAAAGAACTCCAAAAGTCAAGCTTTTTCAAGACCTGGCCTGGCGGACTGCGCGAAGCGCTTACAATAGAATACTCCATACGGATGATAAGGGCAACATCCATTCAAAGGTATGTATGTGCTCGAACGCTCCAGCATTTTTGGAATCTGGTGGGGTGGGATGTTGGTACTGCTAAACGCAAAGGCAAAACTGTTTGGAGGGGGGGGGGGGGGGGCGGGGGGCCGGCGTGGGTGGGTGGGGGGCCGGGCGGCTTGGTGTTGGGTTGTTGGCAACATTTGAGTTGTGATTCTTCTCGGCGTATGACTCGCTTCTGCTTCGGCGCCTGCTTCTGCTCCGCTTCCGCTGCGACGATATCATGGAAGCATCGTTTCCGCTGCGACGATATCATGGAAGCATCATGGAAGCATCATGCAAACATCATGGAAGCACAGCTACTTATAGGGATTATGGAAGCACAGCTAATTACTACATTAATTGAGTCATTAATTTAGTATGTACATCCAATGAATTAATTATTTATAATGTATAATAATAATGATGAACAATGAATAATATCAATGCATTAATTATTTATGATGTACGTCCAACGAATTAATTAATCATTATATAAATTGAGCCCGGAATGCCGCGACATGGCCCGTTACATTCAGCAGGAATATTGGGCAGGCCGATACCGCTATTTTTAATTACTTTGGTCCGGCTTGTTGAAAAACCAGGTTAGGGGGTGTAGCCCACAACAAAGAAAAATCATGACAGCACAGGCTCATCATGGAAGCATCCTGGAAACCCCAATTTTGACTCATCATGGAAGCATCATGGAAGCACATCTAATTGTAGGGATCATGGAAGCACAGCTAATTAATTAATTAATTACCACATTAATTGATTAATTAATTTAGTATGTACATCCAATGAATTAATTATTTATAAGGTATAATAATAATGAGCGATGCATAATATCAATGCATTAATTATTCATTATGTACATCCAACTTATTAATTAATCATGCTATAAATTATTTATCATTTAATTAATTATATGTGTCATGTAGCTGCAAATTAATGATTCCACTTTTAAACTTCCGAATGGTTATTTGGTTGTGATTCTTAATAATTCATGATTAAATAATTAATTAACTATTCATTATTTGGACTTATTAATTCTCAATTCTCAATTCGTTTACTCAATTAATGCTTATTCTCAATTCACTTTTAACTTGTGACTTATAAATTTATTTGTTCTTAGGAAATTCAATTCATTAATCAATTAATTAATTTATTATGCTTCGGAACAATTTTGGTGCCATCTGGGAAGGATTCCGGTATGCTTTTTGGAATAATATCGCCCTCCTCCTCCTCCTCCTCCTCCTCCTCCTCCTCCTAAAGTTTATTCTTTCTTCTGCTTCTTTTTTTTTTCTTCTTTCTTCTTTCTTCTGCTTATTCTTTTTTCTTTTTCTTTCTTATTGTTTTTTCTTCTTTTTCTTTCTCTTTCTTCTTCTTCGTCTTCTTTTTTTCTTTTTTTTTCATCTTC
>DUZG01000116.1 GCA_013349585.1 Nitrospinota bacterium
ATTTGCTTAAGATTACATGGATCCCCTTTTAGATTACATGGATTCCCTTATAGATTACATGGATTCCCCTATAGATTGCCATGGAACCCCTTATAGATTATATGGTCCCCCTTATAGATCTCATGGATCCCCTTATAGATTGCATGGATTCCCTTATAGATCTCATGGATCCCCTTATAGATTTCCCCTCTAGGTTTCATGCGTCCCCTTGTAAATTTCATAAATTCCCATATAGATTTGCTGGATCCCCTTATAGATTCCCCCTATAGATTTCATGGAAGCCAACATAGATTTCATGGATCCCTTTATAAATTCGCTTAAGATTACATGGCACCCTTGGCTGAAAACTCAGAATTCATTAGGAATCGGTTGCTCTATCTTTAAGGAAAATGAAATACACTCTTTAAGAATCTGCTACTCTACCTTCAGCAGAATTTAAAGACATCATCGGAAATCTGTGTTTCCACCTTTAACAAAGAAATACAAGGAATTCGTTAAGACATTCTTATTTTACCTTTAGAAATATTGTAATTTCATAATGTTACAATGGATTTTCATTGTTTTCCTTAGTTTTTGGCCATATACCGCTCACAATCCCCTGCTCTCCTATAATGGCGTTTTCCAATAGAGGAAAATTGAGAAAATGGAGATCCAAATAACCTAAAAGCTCCGGAATATTCCCCTCACCAAGTTGCTGGTGGTTTCACCAAAAAGTGTTAATGGGAAATTAACAACTCCCCGATTCTATCTATTTGCGTACCTCCTATTTCTTGAAAATCCAGAATCCCCCCATTACTTTTCAAAAACAAAATACACATGTAGGTTGTCTCGGGGCTTCTATGAAAAAAACAACATCGGGACTATGCCCAGCAGAACCGCCTTGGAAAGTGAATATCGACGGATGTTTTCGTTGCAATTACAAATTGTCGCCTCCAGAAAAGTGGGTGAGAAGGCAGCGCCGAAGGCTGGGCTTATAAGTGAGCGTGTGTATATATGCCATCACAATAATTAAGTGTGTGACCTCAGTGGGGGCTGGCCCCCGGATTTCATACAAGAGTTCCGTGGCAGTTTGCAAAAAAATGCATTGTGCATGTGGCGATGACTCCGTAAGGCAATCGATAACTATGAATGTGGCAGTCGCAGGAAGGGTGGGCGCCAACGCAACGATGGTGGTGCTTTGGGTTTTTGCACTGAGTCGGTGCATTGACCCCATCACCCGTGCAGCAGGTGAACATTAAATGTGTTACATTTTGAACGAATCTGCAACATTTCGGCCCCCCAACTTCGCGGTAACCGCGATGTCAGTCCACATTTTGAATAAATCTGCAACATTTTGGGCCCCAACTTCGCGGTAACCGCGAAGCCGGTCCACATTTTTGTAAATCTGCAACATTTCGGGCCCCCCTTATTCGCGGTTACCGCGAATCTGCAGGATTCGGAACCTCCATTTTCGCGGTAACCGCGAAGTCGGTCAACTTTTTAATCGAATCTGCAACATGTCTGGCCCCCAACTTCGCGGTAACCGCGAAGTCGGTCCACATTTTGCGTAAATCTGCAACATTGTGGGCCCCAACTTCGCGGTAACCGCGAAGCCGGTCCACATTTTTGCAAATCTGCAACATTTCGGGCCCCCCTTATTCGCGGTTACCGCGAATGTGCAGCATTCAAAACCTCAATTTTCGCGGTAACCGCGAAGTCGGTCCACTTTTTAATCGAATCTGCAACATGTCTGGCCCCCAACTTCGCGGTAACCGCGAAGTCGGTCACATTTTGAATAAATCTGCAACATTTTAAGCCTCAACTTCGCGGCAACCGCGAAGCCGGTCCACATTTTTGCAAATCTGCAACATTTCGGGCCCCCCTTATTCGCGGTTACCGTGAATCTGCAGCATTATCGTGGTGGTGTGTGGGTATTAGGAATTTGGTGCTGGCCCGCCCGAAGGCTCCCACAATTGACCCATGCCATGTGTTTCCGCTCATTTCTGTCTTGCCAAAACCCCTTCAATTGCAATATGGGACAAACAAATATGTTTCGGGACCAGTTTTTTCGGCTTTACCAATTTTCCAATTCGCTATTAGGCAGTGCCCCACCAGTAGCAAGATGGCAGCGAGGCCAGGGGCGGCTGGGCCCCTAGATTCCGAAGGCGGGGTCCCTAGGGTCGCAGCCCTGCCGCCCCTTGCCTCACCGCCAGCTTGTGGCCCAGGCTCCGCCACCATCTTGCTGCCCTAAGCTTGACATCTTTAGTATTACACCCTAGTACCCCAATAATGAAAACTGGAAAAAATGGATTGACATGAAAAGTGTTTTTTTCCCAAATTTCAATTGAGGGGGTTTTGACACGACAGAAATGAGCGGAAACACCTTGCGCAATTTTATAGACCCCAGGTCTCACCAAATAGTCAAATCTTTTCGTTTTCATGGCGAAACTGGATTCTTTGGCGTTGGATCTTTCGCATGAGAGCCTTGGCTTGAGATCTTTGGCTTGGGATCCTTGGCTTTGCATCTTTGGTATTGGACCTTTGGTTTGGGATCTTGGGCTTTGAATCGTTGGCTTCGGATCTTTTTAAAGTTTGCCGTGTTTTGATTTTTGTCAAAATTATGATTGCTTGGGCTGCTTGCGGGTGTGGATGTGTGCATCCCATACATTTGAGCGAAAGCTCAAGCATGGCGCGTTGGCGATGCGAACGCTGCGGCCATGCCATCACCCCCGCCGAGCTCGCTATGGGCACGCTCGCCCCCGATCCAACACATTGGATTGTGTGGCATTGGGTATGGGCCGACCTCGAGAACGAGGTCGTTATCAGAGCCCCGTTTCATTTCATTTGCTGGATCCACTTCATGGAGTGCTCCGACTTCGCGCGGCTTGGTGGTTCTTGAGGTGCGGCGCTACAGTAGAACCCCTCTAGGCATAAAAAACTGGGTAACGAAATTGAATTTTAAATTTGCAAAATAGAAAGAGTGTAAAACTTGAATTCAAATTGTAATACCCAAATTTAATGCATAAAACTTACATTTAAGCTATAACGCGAAATTTAACCCATATGGGTTAAATTTAAGCCATAAGATTCCACGGGTTAAATTTAACCATTAGAGACCCTCTGGGTACTCATGGTGTTGGAAATTTTTTAGGGGTCCCAAAAACATATTCCCAGCCCCCCCCCCCCCCCTGTTCATAAAGTTCTGGTCTTGCCGAACCAGTAAGATGAATAGACAAGTGACTGACCCAGTTGATAAATAGCCTGGTACACG
>DUZG01000101.1 GCA_013349585.1 Nitrospinota bacterium
CATCGTCGTCATCGTCGTCATCGTCGTCATCGTCGTCATCGTCATCATCGTCATCGTCATCATCGCCCCAATCATCTCCCCAGTCGTCCTCTTCGGTTTCAATCTCCGCTACGCTGGTCTTTTGTTCTGGGAAGAACTCATCTTCAGTTTCCACTTCCACTGGTTTCAAAAGTGTGTGCCTAGTTTCTATTGGAAGGTCTTCTTCAAACGGAAACTCTTTTTCAGCAGATTGCGGCGGAACTAGGTGTGTTTCTTCCAAGTCTTCGCCAACTACCTGTTCATCGAAACTTTGCAGCACACTCTCCCAATCTAGGGCCATTTGTGGTTGGATGGAGTTGCCCGGAACTTCTTGCCCCTTAGCATTAAGGTAAATATCATCAGTCTCATAGACCTGTGAGGCAATCAATGTCAGTGCTTGAAATAAAGCTTGGTGGTGTGGCTTGTGTGTTTCATGTAGCGTTATGCGAACAGCCCAATTGTTGTCAAAGTCTGTATCGTAAATCCACTCGGCATCTTCATAGTGGTCGTCTCTGAAGTCCACCTGATCCACTCTCAGGCGAGTGTATGTGTAGCTCCACAAAGGGGTGCTGGTTCTTTCAGTAAATCCAAGTGATTTAAGCAATGATGCGATTTTGGACTTCCCTGGTTTTGTCTCCGACGGTATGAAGAAACTGTTCGTCATGTGTGGGTTCAAGTGATGCCGCTATTTGAAAACTTATGCGGTGAACAACCATCTCCACATGGATATGCCAAAAAAATACTCAAGTGCGGAAACAGTCAATGCCGTAAATAAAAAAGTGCCAATCGTGTAAAAATATAGTTTCAATTTGTAGTATCGGTGATCCCACAAGTGTTTAGTCGCAAAAGCTTGCGCCATTATATCTGCACTACCCTTTCCTTCAGGGAACAATTCAGGGATTGGCAACATTAAGCACCTCAGAGATCTATTGGTCCTTCCTTCTTGCCCTTCTTGTCAATCTCATCCTTAGCATGAGTCATAGCTGATTCCATAGCTTGCTTCTGCTTTTCCATGTCAAGAGCCATAGTGAACTTCTGCATGTCTGCGCTCATACGCTTCATTTGACGGCGACCTTGCGATACCATGCCGGAAATGTATGCTTGATCTTCCAGGCGTTCTTGGAAGAATACCTTGTAGGCCATGAAAGCAACCATCTCGATGAAAACGGCAGCCATCATAAATAGTGCGCCGATCGAGAGCCAATTATCTTCTTCAGGGAACCACAATCCACGTGCATGGATCGCGACCGCAGCGCCAATCATAAACGCATTTACAAAGAGGAAAGCGAAGATCCTCAAAATTAGTTGATCATTAGAGTCCACGGTGGCGGGCATGTATTCTCTACTTGTGCGCCGCTATTTGAAAAGACCTATTGATTTTGGACATCAATCGTTGTAATCTCTTTGCCTACGGTCGTTGTTATTTCTGCCCTTGTTGCGACCTTTCTTCCCCTTACCTTTCTTCTTTCCTCTTCTCTTTTCACGATAGTTTTGATCATCTTGTTTGTCTTTTTCTTGTTCCCTATCCTGGCGGTAAGTTTTTTTGTCATAGGCGTCTTTCTTAGCCCTTGCAAATCGTCCCTCGTACCAAGATTTCTTCCGCGTCGAGGGTTTTGGACTTTTGCCAGCTACATAGTTTCCTACCTGTGACCCGATAAAAATTGCAGCAATAGGCGGAGCTGCCAAAGAAACATATGTTTTCAACAACCCGTTGGTAGGGAGTGATCCGTATTTCGCACCATTGTTTAGCCATGCGTCTGTTGCAACTGGTAGGGTTGAGATAAAGGCGGCACCCAGGTAGCCCATATTCAATTCGGACGGTTTCTTTTTGACGATGCCGTAGATGAGTGCGGCAGCAGAAAGAGTTCCAATTCCAGCTATGTATGTGGCGACACCGCCAAGAGGGGCTGTGTTGTAATTATTGACCTTCGGTCCAGCAACATTACCCAATGAATCATAGTTGGATCCGCCAACAAAACTATGTGGTTGGAGGCGGCTCATGCTAATCCGATAACGGCTGTTGAATTAACGCTTTCGGAATCACTCTAGTTCAGCTTCAATAATATCAGCTTCGATCTGTGCAGTGAGTTCCTTCAATGCTGCTCCTTGATTTCCAGGGGTGGTGGACTGGATGTAGGTAATGTCGTATTTATCTGTTTTCCGGGTAACGGTCACGGTAGTTCCTGTGCTTCGCATGGTTTGTTGGATGGTGCGCCGCCATATAACCAATTCTCTCAAAACCACTTGCGTTTTTTCTTTTTTAGGTTCTTTTTCAGCAAGGGATTATCGGCAAGAGTAGCTTGAGCGACGGCTTCATCATTCGACCATTCGTAGAAACGCTGCATAACCTCGCTACGTTCGTATGGGCGAACGCCGACACCCATCGCATCCCATCCTTCATCTAAACAAGGTAGGTTCCTCACTCGGAAAAAGGCGCGAACTGCCAATTCTTCACTTGGATCTTCAATAGAACCCTTTGGTGGCATCTTGACGCGAATCTTTGGTTTGTTAGTCATAGCATCGGTCCCTTCTCTTTTCATTCCAGCTCCGCATGATGGACAATGAATATACATATTGTGGACAAAACCTTTGTTATCCTTTGTACTCATTGTGATCCATTCCATGACAAGCTCATTATGGTTGCAAATAGGGCATGGTGGTGGCAATTCACCTCTGACAACCTCTGGAGAGGATAGATGTTCACCACATTGCATGGTCTTAGGCCATACTTCAGTTTCAACGATTTCTGCACAGATAGTGCAAACGTCCTTGTAAGCGTCGAACTGTAATTTGCCGTCAAAATCAACCATTTTTATATTCCCCCTTCGATAAATCAAATCCAGGGTTCGCCCGGATGCGCGTTGGTACGCGTGGAAGCATGTCAAGTAGCAAATCGTTACGCCAACGATAAGAACCTCGCCAGAAAGCAATAGGGACATCTTTCTTGTCCTTGAACATAGTGGCATGTGTAGGTTCATGCCGATCATCTCTCGCACACAAAACGCGTATGTCTGGACACCACTTGAATACGCAACCAGCGTTTTGGAACCTCAATCCAATATCCATGTCTTCTTGTCCATAAACACCATCAAAGAGTGAATCGTACCCGTTAATCTTCATAATAG
>DUZG01000105.1 GCA_013349585.1 Nitrospinota bacterium
CACATGTCAATGGCTGTTGTATATGGTATACCGAGCATGATCTCTGGAGCCCTATAAAATCTAGATTGGATATAGGTGTAAAACCTTTCTAATTCGAAGCAACTACTTCCATAATCAATTAATTTGATTTGTGATTTGTTGGGGCGTACTAATAAAATGTTCTCAGGCTTTAAATCACAATGAACAATTGCAAACTGATACATAAAATCTAGTGCTTCCAAGCATTGAATAGAAAATCTCTTGGTAAGAGCCATCGAGAATCCTTGAAAATCGTTATTTTTGATGAATTGATATAGATTAATGCTAAGCATTTCGAAACTAATGAAGACATGGGAACGGAAAGTGAATGAATCTTTTATTCTTACGATGTTCTTCACATTATCGTGATCGTTGTCACGAAGTGTTTCTAATATTTTAATTTCGATCTTGCCTTGCTTATGGAGTTTTTTCCAATTCTTTAAGATCTTTAGCGCGACCACTTCCTTGTTCTTGTGGTCGTAACAGCGGACGACGACACCGAAAGCTCCCTTTCCGAGCTTCTTCTGAACTTCATATCGGTAATTAATCTGCTCTTTAGCTTCGTAAAGGTAGTCGGCCTGATCGTTATCGAATCCATGGTTGTAAATGCCTGATGCTGTTGCGGCTGGGTCGGGCTGCTCGTCCTAACTGTTGATCTCTCCCTTGATGAACTGGCCGACGCCCTTATGCTTGGCATTGAGGTTCAAGTAGTAGATCACGTCGAATGCTTGGACTTCATCCTTCTCGTACTGCGCCAAGTGCCTTCCATACTACCTCAATACTTCGTCGGAGCTCATGGGGAATTAGCTGCCAGCGCTGCTGTTCGATGGAGACTACAATTTCTGATCTCTTGAATATTTCTTGTGTTACGAATTCTAGCTAATGGAGACCATTCCAACAGATTATTTGGAGCTCTGCGAGTTAGAAATGAAACGCTGGTTTTGATCGTCTTGAGGGCCACCCGACCTGTTCTATTCTATCATAGTGGTCAGGTCAATAGTCTTCATATTCATGGCAGCATTCAGTGGAGAGCCCACACTGGTGTTCTACGTGGGGTTGTCGTTGATGGTGCGATTGTGGGAGCGCTTGCCCACGCTTTGGCGAGCTTTGAGGACATGGGCGGTGTAGGATGGATCGCTTTGGTGCTGTGGTGACCCGACGCCAACTCCGGGCACTGGTGGAAACTGCTGCATGTTCATCTTGACATTGGTAATTTGAATATTTCTTTTTGGTCCCCCATGTAACAGTCCCGATCCAACTCCCTGCGCGTTGGTCACCGACTGTGGGTAGGCACCGATGTTGGGAATGCCAAATTCATTCAACGGCAGCTGTGGAGGGAGTGGTGATCGCACTTCGCTGAGGACTTCTCTGTAGGAATTAATATTATTGCTCATCATCAATTTCTCCTGCCCCTGATTGACGCTGTGTGCGTTGTGCTGGTTCTGGTTCACTTGTGGACCATTGTTGTTTCTGTATAGGTCCTTCATATTACCATAATTTCTGGAACCCTTTTTAATTTAAAAATCCATCCCTTAATTGCTCTGATTTTGCATTTGCCATACTTGGCCATTCTATTGTCCCTTAGGAGTTGGCACTTTCTGCCCCAGGTTGTGCCTGCTGTTTTTCTGTCGGCTGTTCGAATTGGCAAAGTGCATTGTTCCGTTTCTGTTGGAGCGCGAGGAGATCGGGAGGTTTGCGGGGTTGCTGGCTGTCATGCCGGTCGGTTGGTATACCTACTGGGCTGCATTTATGTTCTTGGACAATTTACTTCCCATCTATTGCTTTCCAGAGGCATGCGACTGCTGGCTGTTCATCGATTGCTGCTGGAAAACTTGGTTGCTCTGCTGGGCGTTGAACGATTCGTTGCTGGGGCTCACTGTTTTCTTAATTATCATGCGACCGCCTGCGTTTGCACCCTCTTGCCTCAGCGTGGTCGAATTCATTTGTCCGCGAGTCCTCCCAGAATTAATCGAATGTATTTTAATTACCTGATTAAGCATTCTATTAGAATTACCTTGGATCATGGCGCCATGGCCAACTATGCCCGTTGAGGATGGCTGCGTAACGAATTGCTGTCCTTGCAAAATTCCATTGACGTTGTTATTTTTGGGCGTGATCAACTGCGCCTGCATCGCGTGCGTAACTGATTGGTTTCCATGGTTTCTAATTGTGGTCGCGTTTTGGACGCTGTTTGGCATTATGGCTCCGATACCGTTAGGATACATGTTCGTAGAAGCCCCCATAAATTCAAGGGCACCTGGAAGGTGCAGGTCTCTATAGATTTAGAAAAATAATTCAAAATTTTGAACAAAAAATTAGACATTTAAAAAGCTGAAAATACTTACGATGGGTTCTTGATATTTTTGGGGGATATGGTCTGCCCATGCATTTGCATTCGGTAGGGCTGGGTGTTGTTCAGCTGCAGGTTGGGTGGCCCGGTGCCTCCGATTGGAGGTCCGTTGGACAGCACTCTGTTGTGATTCATATCTCTTTGATTGACCGATTTGTCTCTCTGTCCACTTTGATTCTGCCTCTCACCTGCTCCGCTCTGATTGGACTTGAAGCTATTGTTGTTTGACAGATTCGGCTGCTACCCGTTTTGATTTTTGGCAGTGATGTACTACCTCCTGAATCTCAACGAGTTCGCATTGGCTTGCTGTTGCTTTTTCTAGAGATTCCTCTTGCTGCCGTTATTGTTTAACTAGGAGTCCACCTTCTGACCTCTTGAAAACTGAGACTGTTGATGATTTTAAACCAAGTAGTTCATCGGCATCTGATTGAGGTGAGCGCCTTAGCCACTAAAGTTGGCCTAGTTGATGAACTACTGCTGCTGTTCTTCCATCTGCTGACTGAATCCCATATTCTGGCTACTCTTCATGTTGGAGTTGTTCGCCGAGTACGGATTGTTGATGATATTGTTTTGATTGTATTACATTTTTGCTGATACCAAAATTATATAATATATTAATACAGTTATTGAATGTTAACCCATCTTACTCAGCAATTTTAAATTTGAATTCATTTGCCAAATAATCCATTATTTCAAACTTCGTTTCATATTTAAGGGGTTTTGGGGTTTTGGGG
>DUZG01000103.1 GCA_013349585.1 Nitrospinota bacterium
ATCAGGAGGCGGTGGTGGAGGCGGCGGCGCCGGAGCCACGGGCACGAACGTTGACGGCGAGTCAGGTGGCAACGGAGGAACCCATGCCACCCAGGGCGCTCCCGGAGATACTTCTGGTCAGCAGACTGGTGGCGCAGGCGGCGCCGCAGGGAAAGCAATTGACGAATCTGGAAATGTTAATGTAACACCCACGAACAATAACACCGGTGCCGACACGTTCAAAGGAAGTGAGGCAAATTACTAATGAGTAGTATTGAAATACATAGCATCGACACAGAAGCCGGGACCTGCATTGCGACAATCCGCGACGGTGAGACGATTCTGATTGATAATAAGAACATAGGGCTGCAACTCGATTCCAATGGCGATGCAGACATGGATTATATTAAATCTCGCGCTGCATTTTATATCAATAATAAACGCACTTCTGCCCACTGTGAATTGTGCGAGCCTCTAATCGTCCACACAAAGGACGGAGATATAAATACTCCCAATGTATAATACACACTCTAAAAAAGGAATATATAATGGCATCAGTTGAAGTCCGCAAGGATATACATTCGGTTTATATTCAATGCGCTATGCGAATAAACGACACTATCAAGTTTGATTGGGTTCTTCCTGAATCATATACAGCCATACTCATCAAAGGGTCTGTTGTCTTTGGAGTAGAACCAGCAGCCACACCTGCACTGGGGCTTTATAGAGTTGCGGTTGGAGAAAAGCTGGAAGTCGAAGCGACAGAGGCTTCTGTTCTTTTCGTTCCGTTTCTTTTGAGTGATACATCAGCAATGGACGCCATGTTTACGGCCGCTGATGATCCAAGAACTGCATCGGATTATTACAATGTGACTGATTTTCAAAGCACCGCATATCGCGTGAATAGCACAATTTCTGAGAGCACAGGACCATCAGAGAATTTGGTACTAACATTGGCTGACCTACAGGGCATTGCCCTTACTGCGAAGGGAGCATAACATGAGACTATATTCTATGTTCACGACTCAGAGCCATGTGATTGTTGCAATCGAAGGTGAAAATTTGGATGAAGTCACCTGCTCACCCTTCACCCAATCTATGCCGATGCAGTCTCAGGATTTGACTGTTTTTTTTGGTGAAGGAACGGCCACCATATTCCACAAAGATTCAAATGGTGACTGGATTGACATGCGAACCGAAATGACGCGGGGAATTGACGTTGCTCCTAGATTTCTGGTCATTAATAAGAATGTAGAGTTCGGCAGTGTTGTGACCTCTAGCCTGTATCGTGTAACTTTCGTGTTACCGAAGGATAGAACCATTTTAGAATTATGGCAGCCAGGTCTCTTTATTACAGACGAACAACTAGAACAGATTCTAGATCCGGCGACACGAGAATCGTTTATTGAACTTCATGCACACAACACCGAAAAGCTGAGAAATGGAGATACATTTGAAGAATTGCCAGGTCCGGATGAAGTCGCCGATAGTGATATTACGTTCGTATAAATAGACATGAAGGGGTAATATCAAATGGCTCAACAAAAAAACTTAATCGTAGACCAAGGAAGCAGTTGGTCAACAAATGTTATTGCCTATACGAGCAATTCGACAGGCACCTTTACAGCCAATTTATATCAGTTTGCCAATGGCGCTGGTCAGATACGAAAATCATACACCTCGGCTACTCAAACAGCAAACCTTTCTGTAAATATTCACCCAACCGGGAGTGGAAATACAGGAGGAGTGATTACGCTCTCGATGAACAACAGCACCACAGGGGGCATAACTGGTGGGCGGTATTTGTATGACGTTGAAATGGTTGGGGGCCCATCTGTTGTTGGATTTAGTGATGGTACCGAGGATAATAAAATCACTAGGGTTTGTGAAGGCATCATTACTATTTCACCACAAACCACCAAATGGGATTGGAATTAAACCATGTCAATACCAGTTAGTAGAACAGACTTAAAAGAATGGTGTCTACGAAAATTAGGAAAACCAGTCATCGAAATCAATGTTGACGACGACCAAATGGAAGACCGAATTGACGAAGCCCTTCAGTTCTATCAAGAGTATCATTTTGATGGCACAGAGAAGGTCTATGAAAAATATCAATTAACTACTGATGATATAACCAATAAGTATATTTACATACCGGATCTTACAAGCCCATCCAGCAATAATGCATATACAGGAATCACAAAGATTTTTCCTGGCACAGGCACTTCTGTTGGAATGTGGGACGTTCGTTATCAGATGCGCCTTAATGATATAACAACTTTTGGATCAGGCCTGGGTGGATACGACATGCTCAGTTATCAAATGCGAATGAAAAATTTAGCTATGATTCAAGAGCTGTTGGTAGGTAAGATTCCTATTCGGCACAACAGACACGGAAATAAACTATATTTAGACTGGGAATGGGCTTCTGATGCCGTCGCGGGTGAACATATCATCATCGAAGCATTTAAGGTTATTGATCCAGAGGTGTATGTAGATGTATATAATGACATGTTCCTAAAGCAGTATGTGACTGCACTATTCAAAGAACAATGGGGGCTTAATTTATCTAAGTTTGAGGGAGTTCAGATGGTTGGAGGCGTAACGCTCAATGGGCGTGTAATTCTAGACGAGGCCAGAACAGACATTGACAAACTCCGAGAAGAAATGTCTCTCAAATTCGAGCTGCCCGTCGATTTTATGATGGCCTAGTAGGGAATTAAAGATGCCCACGAACTTATACATAAACAATTTCGATTCTTCTCCAGAACAGAGATTGATAGAAGACCTAATCATAGAATCTATTAAATTCTATGGTCGAGATTTCTATTATATTCCTCGTAAAGAGAGTGGTAGTTTTGACCAAATCTATGGTGAAGATCCAAGAAAATCCTTTGAGGAAGCCCACTTGATTGAGATGTATATCAAGAACGTCGAGGGGTTCGAGGGAGAAGGAGACTTACTGGGGCGTTTTGGTTTGGAAATTCGTGACCAAACCACATTGACTGTTGCGATTCGACGATTCGAGGAGTTGCTAGTTGGGAACTCCGGACTGTCTGCAATGGGGCTCACTCGCCCACGCGAAGGCGATCTGATCTTCAT
>DUZG01000108.1 GCA_013349585.1 Nitrospinota bacterium
GGGCAAAACCAACCCATCGGCCGTCCTCCAAGTCCTGGCCTGGCCCGCCCTGGGACAGCCCAAGCTCGACTCAGCCCATAGCCAGTGGAAGTCTGCAAAAGCACCTGAACTCTAAATGTTAGACGACAATAAATGTTTTCGTATGTTCTTCGAATATTAAGATCACAGAATGTTGTCGGACAGAAGAAGTCAGGGAAAGTTTTATGAACAGTTGCAATTTGTTGTTGAACTTTGTTCGGATAGTATTGAAATAAAATGATGACAAATTACGTGTTTGAGGGTGTGAGCTATTTGCTCTGTGGATTTCTACAAAACACTAACACCCACCTCCGTATGTTTCCCGAGACCAGTGGACCAGATGCTGTGAATGTTGGAATACCTTGATCGTAGTTTTATTTCCCACCTATTGGGCCTGGTCGCCCTGATCACCATCACTGAGGGTAGGGGGGTTGGGCAAGGTGCTGCGGGTCAACTTGTTAGCAACAACAAAAAGGTCTCCTGTCTTGCATTTGTTCGATCTCGCCGATGGCTTTGATCTTCTTCCTGGCACTCTCCAATACTACCCTCTTGGCGTGCTCGACCTCGTTTTCGCCGAGTGTGTAATCTTCAACTGGGATGTTCAAGCGCAAGCGGGACTGTGGAGGACCCAACATGTCGCGATTCTTTTCTGACACCAAGACTTTCTCATAGTTGTCCCAGTTTGCTTCTGCATCTTCCGGGCACATATCCAGATCATTGACTGCCAAACGAAGGTATTTCTCCTTGTGCATTTTGACTGCCTTAACTCCAACCTTTGTTCGGGAAGCCGCCGTTTTGGTTTCCTGTTCTGTTGCGTAGTCGTAGAGCTTCCGCTTCCGGCCTCGGCCCTCGGCCGGACAAGCCTGCGCATACTTCAACACCCATGATGAGAACTCTGTCGGAGGAGCACCCGCTTTGTCGCGGAGTTTCTCAAACTCTTTGAGTCGATCCTCGTGTATTTGAACTTCATTTGGGTTTTGGCGAACGGCTTCTTTAAGTGCGCCAAAGCAACTCTCGTAATCTGATTTGTGAGTATAGCAATATGGGAAACCAGCTGGCATGTCTGCAAACTTCAAGCCGCATACCTTGCAAGCGCAATGATCCTTTTTGCCTTTCTTTTGTGGCCCGCCAGCAGATTTTGAAGTTGCAGATTTTGAAGTCGCGGTCGTGGCCAATGATTCGGCGTCTGACGTCTCGGGCAAAGAAAGGCGTGGTGAGCCGCTGTCGACAGATGTTGAAACCTCGATTCGGTATTTTGTGGTGTGTGTGTGTGTGTGTTTGTTTTCATTGGGTCAAACAATTTATTGAATTTATAGAATGAATTAAATACTTAAACTAATTAAGGACTTAATTAGATTAGTTAAAATGAACAAACTACTTTATTCAACTAATCCAAGACTCACTCTTGGGCGCCACCCTGTCGAGGATCAATTTAGAAACACTAACTTTTCAAGAAAAACAAATGTTTTTAAAATGATCCGCGACCATGTGGGGGCCCAACATTGAATCCTGGGCTCAATCCTGGAGGCTGAGTCCAGGATTGAACCTTGGGGCTCAGCCCGAGGATTAAATAAACTTAACAAATCAAATGAATTGAATTATTAAATCATTAAGCTTATTGAACTCTAATAAATCTTGTGTTCTCAGCCCAGGGCTCAATCCTGGGCACCGCCCTATCGCGGAACAATATAGAAACAATCGTTTTCAATAAAAAATGATGGGTCTGATCTGTTCTGCGGCTCGGTGCTGCCCAAGAGGATTTAGCCCTGGGCTCGAGCGGCTCGAGAAGTGAAATAGTTAACTAAATTGCCTCAATAATTGATAAACAATTCCTATTTCATCGAAGTTGATTAATGAATTGGATTGAATAATTAATTAATGGGGGATGACGGTTCAGATAAGACAGCGTGGGGTCACGGTTTAAAGAATAGTTCCCGCCAAAAGCCGGTTTTCTTGCGCCAATAAACACAAAAAAAAGAAAACACATTAGGGGAATTCTCAGGGGGGAGGGGCGGGCACGGAAAGGCAGGCCACGGGAGAGCGGCCACGGAGGGTATTCTGGAGTCGCCCAAGAACCCCTAAAACTTTCTGAAACCAGAACAAAAACTCAAAAAACCAATATTAAAGAACATCCTTGATTTTGCGGGTTTTCTGTTTCTTTGGATCACAATAAATGTATACACAACAAATAATGATTTACAACTTGGTTAGGGTGTGTAGCCCACAACAAAAGATTAATTAATAAAGACACAAGGTTTTGAGAACCATTTCTGAGACATTGAAATTTCAATTTACCGTCAAATTCATGAAATGTTGAGTTTCTGACGTGTGGTAAAGTCAATCCGACCCCTGCTGTGTCCAGATGTGTCCGTATTGTATTTAGGAACCCCCCAGGAGCCCCTAAAACTTCCTAAAACCATTAAAAACGATCCAGAAAAAGAATATGAATGAGAATCATTGTTTTTTCCTTTTTTTGCAGTTTCTGGCCCCTATAGGACCCGTTTTTGGCTGCTGACAGCTTCCGCCGCTCCTTTTGGCTCCCATTGGACCCGTTTTTGCTATATTTTAACCGGTGGGCCAAGGGCTTTTGAGGAAGAAAGGATAATTAATTAATTAATTAATGAATGAATTAATTAATTACCCAAAACATAATTGTTGTGGGAACTAACATTAATCTAACATTAATCTTAAGTCGCTTTGCTAATATTTGTGTTGTTTTTCTGTTTTTGATCTTCCATGATGCTTCCATGATGCTTCCATGATCTTCCATGATGCTTCCAGGATGCTTCCATGATGCTTCCATGATGAATCAAAATTGGGGTTTCCATAAAGCATCATGATGCTACCATGATGCTTCTTTGTTGTGGGCTACACCCCCTAACCTAGTTTTTCAACAAGGCGGACCAAAGTAATTAAAGATAAATTATCCATTATTTTGCTCTGTAGCA
>DUZG01000119.1 GCA_013349585.1 Nitrospinota bacterium
AATTACCATAACTTTTTTAGTTTATATATGTAAATGAGAAGAACTCTTAAAAAATCAATGAGAGGAAACTTTAGAAAGAAATCCAGAAGAAAAACTAGGAAAATACCTAGGAAAAGAACAAGGAGAAAGAGATATATAGGAGGGGCCCCGACTGCTCCTGCTGCTCCTGCTGCTGCTGCTGCTGCTGCTGCTGCTGCTGCTCCTGCTGCTCCTGCTGCCGAGGAGGGGGGCTGGGGATGGCCTCCGCTTGATGTACTGGCTGGTCTGGGTGCTTCTGCCTTGTCCCGCGTCAATCCCCTGAATTATTTTCCCGCGTACCCGACTGGTGGTGCTGCTGGTGAGCAGCAAGCCCAGCGCCAGCGGGATAGAGATGCGGTCTCGTCCCTCGCGGACAAGCTCGCTTTTGCCTCCGCCGCTGCTCCCAAAACAGCCGTTCAGGCTGAAGCGATACGTCTACTCGGTCTGAACGGGGATCAACTCCACAGCGAGGGGGGTACCGCCCCCATTACTTATCTGATGCGAGGGAATCTGATGAGGCTTGTTAATGGTGGTGCGATCACTGGAGAGAATTGGGTTCCGCCAGCAGGATCACCGCAATACATCATCGATCTCGTGCTGAACATCGCGCCGGGTGGTGCGCTCAGCACCTTATCGGAGATTCTCCCCCATCTCGTCCGTCACGAGGTCGGTTTGTGTACCTGTAACCAGTATACGGGTTCCCCTGGGATAGATTACCTCAGAGAAATCGCGATGGATCATCATAAACGTATTAGAGTCGCCAAATATCAGGATCCCAGAAGCCAGACAGTCACAGATCTAATCGACCAGCCGGCGCGGGAGGCGCGGGAGGCGCGGGACCTTGGTCGATGGGCAGCAGCACAACGCCGAGCTCTTGCCCTTGGTGAGGATCAAGATGGTCCCTGGTACTCCGATCGAGCACGCGGATCCGCGGAAAATGTTGCAGGAAATTTCAGGAAATGGTCTATGAGAGGGGGGGGCGGAGCGAGAGAAGCATACGCGATCGAAATCAGCGCGGCCACACACACATTGAGTGGCTCGGTATGCCAGAACTATCTATAAATAATAATTTCAAGAATGTTGAACTCTCAGGTCTCATTGGGAGAAGATGCAGAATAGCTTTCACCGCAGAAGGCACACCGCATGACGAGGTCAGGCAACCAGAGCAACCAGTGCAAACAATAAACAGAGTTGAGCTCAGGCACCACGCAGCCATTTGGACGATGAAATGGTTCAACGAGGGGGGCGACGTTTTTTATGAAGTAACTGTCTTAACCCCTAATGCCTCCGATCACATCTGTCATGATCAGGCGCAACCACTAGTCAAGGAGATAATTGGACCACAGATACCGCCGCAAGGCCGGCCGGGTCGCGGGGTGCCCTCGCCCCTGGGGCACTGGATCACCGGCGCCGAAATTATTATCGACGCGGAAGCGGCACCGGTGCCGCTCGACCCGGAGGCACAGACGGTCGGGCACGTTCACGATCTTATGCGACAGCCTGGAGATTTATAAATAATTTTAAACTTATAGTAATATCAAGTTACAAGTATATTTTTATTTTATTCTTGATCTTAATGAATTGTTTAAAAATCGATCCGAATTTATTAAAAATAGATACTAAAATTAGAGAATACAATTATATATTTTTAGATATATTGAAAGAATATAAATTACCTATAGAAATTTATTATGATTATTTACTAAGTATAGAGGAATTTAAACTGAAAAGTTTATGGAATCATACGATCAAAAAGTGGAATCAGATGAAACAAGATCTAAGTGATAAACAAGATTTTATAAAGAGTGAATTATCAACCACCGATTATCATCAAATTCATAAAAAGATGACTGATACCGAATTAAATAAAGTATTTAGTGATTTAATAGGTTTAAATTATTATAAGGGAATATTTGTTTGTAATTGTATCCAGAATTATATTTATCCAAAATAATATTCTAAAGTATAATATAAATGGTAAAAAGAAGTAAAAAGTCGGGTCGCAGAGCAAGCACTAAGTTTTTAGCCGCAGGGAATGCATGGAGAGCTCATGTTAAAGAAACAATGAGAAAGAATCCTAATATGAAATTCGGGAAGCCTCTCCTTAAATTAGCGTCTAGAACCTACAAGAAGGGATCTAATGTTTCTGAGGGTTTAACTGTTCGCACCACCAAATATGATGTTCATGTTAAACCTAGATCTAAAGGGAGAACTAAGAAAGCTAGAGCCAAGAAGAGAACTTCTCGCAAGAAGAAATCTTTCTTTGGATTTTAATTGATTTTAATTCATTTAAACTATTTAAAAATTTTGTTTGTATATTAAGTGTAAGAAACACTTAATCATGCCGAATAAAAAGGGCGGTAAAAAATTCAAAAAAGGTAAGAAACAATCTTTTCATGAAAAAACAATGATTTATAAAGATCCCAAAGAAGATCAAGAATATGGTAAGGTGATTAGAGCAATGGGTAATGGTCGATTTGAAATTCAATGTTTCGATGGGAAGAATAGGATGGGTATTCTAGCAGGGAACATGCGTAAAAAAGTTTGGGTCAATAAGGATGATATTATATTATTCAGTAAATGGGAATTTACGACCGAAGATGATAAATGTAGTATTATTCATAAGTATGATCGCGATGAATCAAGAAAATTACAAAGAGATGGTGAATTTCCTGATTTCATTACCTTAGATGAAGAGAATGATTTTACAACTGGTGATATGATTCAATTTGATTATGGAGCCGAAGAACCAAGCTCATCAGAAGAAGAAGAAGAAGAAGAAGAGAAAGAGAAAGAGAAAGAAGAAGAAGAAATTGATTTAGATGATATTTAATTTATAATGATAATATAAATATGGTTATAGTTGGCGGTTCACCTTTACATCTTACAGAGATTGGTGGCGGAGGCGGGTCGCCTTTGTATGGAAGCGATTTTTCTCAGGTTG
>DUZG01000106.1 GCA_013349585.1 Nitrospinota bacterium
ACTGGAGGATGCCTATAACGAATTAGGCACTCGCCTTGTCAGCCTGATAATTGATCATTTTTAACTCACCAAAACCTAGTGACTCCAGAAGACCTAAATCAAAAAATAGCTCAGGGGAAAACCGAACCGTTTTATTTTTTGTATGGTGCCGAGACCTTCTACCATGTCGAAGCTATCCGAGCGCTTACAAAGAAGTGGATTAACGAAGACAATCGCGATTTCAATATGGAAACCTTTGACGCTCGCACCAGCACAGTCAACCAGTGGCTGGGTTCCGCAAAAACACTATCGTTTCTTGGCGGCACCAAGGTGGTAATCGTTCGCAACCTGCACGATGCGATCCCCAAGGACGACGATGCGCAGTCCCTCATGGATTATTGCGACAATCCGGTTGCTGAAGCCTGCCTTATCATCACGGCTGACAAGGTAGACCGCAAACGGAAAATCTATAAAGCCCTCACAAAAGCTAAAGGTGCTGTTGTCTGCGAATCCCCTAAAGAAAACGTACTGATCTCGTGGATTCAGAATAGAGCCAAAAAAGAAGGCTATTCCATGTCAATGAATGCCGCACGCGCGCTGGTAAGCCGTGTGGGAGCAAGACCCGGAGTTCTCGCCCAAGAGTTGAATAAAACTTTAATGTACGTCGGGAAAAACAAAGAGGTATCAGAGAAAGATGTACAGGAAGTTGTGGGCGAAACAAAATTGGAAACCATTTTTTCACTGACCGATGCTGTGAAGAACAAAAATCCTCACAAAGCGTTACAACTTTTACAGAACCAGTTAGATCACGGAGAAGAGCCCATAAAAATTTTGGGAACCATTGCCTGGCAGTTCCGCGTCATATGGGAAGTGAAACATTACCAGCAGAGAAATATTCCATCCGGTCAAATTGCCAAAGCCATGGGGGCTAATCCCTTCGTGGTAGAAAAAGCTCTGCAACACACAAAAAATTTCAGCACCGAGCTATTGCGACGTAGCTATTCGCAACTCACCCAGGCAGACCGAAGTTTGAAATCCACATCGCAAGATCCGGTAGCGATCATGCAGACCCTCATCCTCGGGCTTACAGCAAACAGGCACTAGTCGTTCAGCCCAGCGTGACGCTGGACTCAAAAAATTTACCCGCTAAACCAAGATGCTTTTTTAACTTGATAAGATTATTGTTTGTAACTGCTGCCCCCCCCACAGTAGTGGGTGGGTTTTAAGAAGCGCGGTTGACGAGGCGTGTGAGACTGGAAATTTTGCGAGACGCTGCTCTGGAATGGAGAATTCCTTTACCGCCAACTTTTGCGATCACTTTTTCGGCTCTTTTCAATTCCACCAAAGCCTGCTCTTTGTTCCCTGCTTCAGCTTCTGTTGTTACTTTCTTAGTAACCGTTTTAACCAGAGTACGAAAACCTTTGTTTCTTTCGTTACGTTTTACATTCTGTCGAATGCGCTTTAATGCAGACTTATGATTAGCCAAAAAACTGCTCCTTAAATTGGGAGTTTAAAACAACTCTCCTGCATACAGGAGAATCTAAATAGAGAATTAATTTTTATACGTTATTCCAGCCTTATTGTCAAGCAGAAGGCGGCGGAAGGTTGTTGAGATGCTCCAACAAACACTTGAATTCCTTCTTAAAAACTTTATAAAGTTGCGGTGCCTCGCTGAGGTCTTCATTACGCCCTGCCCGTTCCAATAATTGTGCTGCTTCACGACCCGACCGGCACAAATGTTGGAAGAAGCCCCTTTTATAGTATGTGTCCTCTCTTCTACCTGATGGGCATCACCTACCTCAAGGGTATATAACAAATACTTGAAATGTTCGATGGCATCTTCAAGATAGGCCTGCACGATTTCGAGAAATAAATCCTCATCATCATCACAAAGTTCGAGTGCGGCCTCCTTATTCAGGACAGGTTCTTGGTCATCCGGCATCGGAGGTTTCCAATAAATCTTGAATTCTACCTAGGAAACACTTGATCCCTAAGGGTTTAGTATCGTAATCATCACATCCAGCGGCAATGGCTTTATCTCGATCCGTAGTCATCGCATGCGCAGAAAGCCCTAGAATAGCGATGCCCTTAGTATCCGGATTCGCTTTAAACTGACGCGCCGCTTCCCAATCGTCCATAACAGGGGACTCATATCCAAAGATCACGGCAGGCGATTCTGAAGTTGCCATATAGACTCCCTCCTGACCATCAACGGCCATAACAACCTCATAACCTTTCCTTTTTAGCCGTCTAGACAACATGTCTCGGTTCATTTAATTGTCTTCGACGAGCAAAATCTTTACCATGCAAATAGCCTGAATATTCAATAGTTACAAAAAAACCGGAATATCTTAAAATTTATTGGGCTCGATAATGGTTAGATATTATAAAGAATTTTTCCTTTCTTGCCATCGAAGGTTATATATTATCTTGAGAAACCATGAATTTCAAGCCATGCAAGTAATACCTCCTAAACCCTGAAAAATACTTCACTGGCACAGAGTTGGAACCACCCGGATAGATATATGAAAACTTTGACAATATTCCTTTTATTCTTACTTTTTCATTCCACTCCTGCATCGGCAGATTCCTGCAATTTACCCTGCGGAATCGCTCCTGAATTAAAATATACCGACCCTTACACCCTTTAGTCCCCAAATAACTTATTGAAACACTCGCCCAGTAGAGATTTATCTGGGAATATTCAAGCCTTTATCGAAGTTCCGGCAGGGAGGACTGAAAAATGGGAGGTGGATAA
>DUZG01000111.1 GCA_013349585.1 Nitrospinota bacterium
TGTTTTGCTACCCTGGAGAGCGGCGCCAAGGTCAAAATATGGTATGCTGTGGGGCTGCCCAAATTTCTTCAATAAAACGGACAGATGCACTTACACAAAGAGCCGTTCCGCCACGACCTCAGAGCCAGCGGCGGCTGATGAACCAGATGCAACAAAAGCGAACACCACAGATATGAATACAATGCGCAGGATGCTGGTGCAAGGTGTGGTTCGGGTTTTGCAAAGCCGGGCCAATGAGTTGAAAGGTGAGCTGCTTGTGAGCGACTTGCCTTATCAATTCGAGAGGTTGTGGAAAGTGCAGCTCAACTTGCAGTCAGCCGGTTACAGTGATGTGCAAGCTTTTCTGAAAGCATGGCCCAACAAGATTGAGGTGAATAGCTCCCCCAAGGGGGACGTCGTTATATTGGCAAAGAAGTCGGCGTGAATGACAAGTTCACTAACAAGTGCCTTGTTGTCTTGGTGCCAGTTGTAGAATATATGCGTCGGTGCAGAAAATCACAGCAAGTATGTTAGGTACATTGTAATGGAGACCTTCCCTGTCATTTTGATATTAGTATTTGGGACATTTAACGTTCCTTTAACGTACCTTTAACATACATTTAACGTACCTTCAACGTACCTTTAACGTTCCCAATGTTGAAATAAATGTTGAAAAGTTGGGTTTCTGATGTCTTGTAAGACCAAATCCTGCCAAAACTCGTTAGTATGTCTTCGCACGTTCCTTGCGGTGCCCCTGGAACCCCCTAAACCCCCCCATTCTCACCCAGACCTCCGTCAGACCACTTTTTCATACAAGGTCCACTTTTGCATTTTTTCTGCAGTTTTTGCGTTTTGTTTGTCCCGATTGACCCGTTTTTGGGCCCTAGTGATCCCTTAAAAAGCTTCCGTTATTGGCTATCTAAAAGTATGCGACCTTCACAGGAGAAATTTCCCGCAATGCTTACGTTTCAAAATTACTTTTTCTTCCGGGGACTAGCCCAAAAAAGGGCCCTATAGGGCAACAAAAAGAGCAAAAACTAGAAAATCTAGTTTTTCACAAAAACTGTGTTTTTCACAATTCAGGTTGATATTTGGGAGGTCTGGGGGTGTCCGGGGGGAGGGGGTGGACCATACGAAGAGATTCCCTCGAACTTTGGCAGGGTTTGGTCTTACATGGCATCCGGGAAGTCGATTTTCATGTTTTTTGGAAATATTGGAAACTCACTTCATCACCAAATACCTCCAAATTGGTCCTCGGGCCTCCAGATTGGTCTTCGGATTTTCTTTAAAGCCAGGGTACCATCTCATGAGCTATCAAACAAATTAATTT
Source organism: Nitrospinota bacterium (assembly GCA_013349585.1). Lineage (GTDB taxonomy): Bacteria > Nitrospinota > Nitrospinia > Nitrospinales > VA-1 > UBA8687. The sequence goes on from DUZG01000111.1 coordinate 1,310, forward strand.
TCCAAAAAAATACACAGAAAAACAAATATGTTCAGGGAAACTGGACAACCTCCCAACCTCGTCATTTGTTGATAAATTGGCTTCCTTTTTTATGCATTTTTTTGGGCCCCATGGGGCCCGGGACCACAAGGCCATCCTTTTTTGTACGTTTCGGCTATCCTTTTCTGCTATCCTTTTTTGCTATCCTTTTCTGCTGTCGCTTTCGTTGCAATGCCGGTGTGGGGCTGGCCAGGTAGAGCCCAGGAATTATACCAAAATATTGTCCAAACAAAACGTTGTGCGTTTTGTGGTGGGGTACATTTGTGGGAAAACGACAATGTCAACACAAATTCCTTTTTACACATTTGGCAGACTCCTCGCTAAGCAGGATGTTAGTGAACTTGTAAAATATGATTGGACAAATAAAGTTGGGAGCTCTGTAACTTTCCGATTCCCTAAATTTGTTTTTGGGAAGATAAAATCTTGAGAGATCGAATAAAAAGGATAATGGTGTCCTGGGGAGGCCCTGGGCGAAATGGAATGTCATTTCTAGTACCTTGAAATTCCAATCTGCCAGAAAATGTTGAAAAGTGGACTTTCTGATGTCTTGTACCACCAAATCGGCTGAAAGTTTGCAAGTAAGACCGTATGGTCGGTGCGGTCCTCCTGGAAGCCTCTACTTCTCTTAAAACCATACAAAAAATAGAAAGAAACACAAACATTCTATGAAACACCCAATTTTCCCAGGTTCACTAACATCCTGCTCAGCAAGGAGTCTGCATTTGGTTTCAAACGTGTGAACACGTGACGGACGCGATACCAGCTTTTGCACAAACGATGCAAAATGGTGTGAGCATGTTGTCGAACCTTGCAGAAACATGGCTCAGCCATATGAACATTTTGTTGAACGACGAGCAATCGGAAACACCCAGCTCGTGTTTTATACAGCTTCCGCGAAAAGTACAGAAAGCACATGCCGGGGTCGAACTCGTTTTTGCACATTGCACTTCAAAGGTGCAAAAAACGGTTTGGATGATTTCGCTCCAGCATTTTGCACAGGATTTGCTCAACCACCCAAAGACAGAATTTCTACAAAGCGTTGTACAATTTCCCTTGTTTTGTGAATCCGATGGCTCTCATTGCCCACCCCCACCCCAGCTGCAATATTGGATTTTGGATGCCGTACAGACAGGGAATGGATGCCGTAACGCAAAATGACTGTTTGTGTTGGTTGTTACGGTTGCGCACTGGCAGAAGGTCATAGGTGGTCGAGCCAGGGTACCCTGGATGTTCTTGCCGCCGCCGCCCGCCGCAGCTGCCGCCGGCCGCCGCCGCCCGCCGCCGCCGTCGCCGCCCGCCCTCGCCGCCGTCGCCGCCCGTCGCCGCCGCCGCCGGTACTCATTAATGCAAACCGTTCATTAAATAATAA
>DUZG01000120.1 GCA_013349585.1 Nitrospinota bacterium
ATAAAACATGACACCGCGCTGAACCTTTTATATTATTCATGTTGAAACGTTTGAAACACAACGGTTGGTTGGCATCGGCAGAAAGACCTAATACTAACGATGGGATGACAATATCAGAAGGAAGAAGATCCCGTTCTTAATAAATTCCCCCTACAAATTCCTTTCACAATTGATATGTGCGGTTGCATAAAACATGACACCACGCTGAACCTTTTATATTATTCATGTTGAAACGTTTGAAACACAACGGTTGGTTGGCATCGGCAAAAAGACCTAATACTAACGATGGAATGACAATATCAGAAGGAAGAAGATCCCGTTCTTTTTTTTCCCCGTACAAATTCCTTTCACAATTGATATGTACGGTAACATAAGGCATGACACCACGTTGAACCTTTTATAAACATAAAGTTGAAACGTTTGAAACAGAATGGTTGGTTGGCATTGGCAGATAGACCTAATACTAACGATGGAATGGTATTTTAGTCTGACAGTTGATCAATGAAAACCTTACCGTCGTAAACTGTCCTACCTCATCTGTGGACATGGGCGTTGCCGGAGCGAACTACGCCTTTGGGTGGGAATGCAGACAATATTGCGCGTTCCGGGGTTCGCTCCGGCAACGCCCATGTCCACAGATGCACCGGGGGGGGTAGAGCACCGGCATTCTTAGGTAGGCGGTTTTTCCAGGGGGGATTTTTTTAAGATTGGCTGAAATTTTAATTGAAAATTTCTAGTCCCCTGCCGAATTAAATACTCAACAGCTTTTCTGGCCTAGTGAACTAAGATTTCCGAGATACAGAAAATAATCTAAAAGACGAACGCTAGAGATAAATTTGCTTGTAAAAATTTACTGAATCACCGTGACCCTGTCACCCATAACCAGGATCAGTAAGCGAAGAAAAGTGATCCGGTGAAAGGAGGAAGCTAGTTTTTAGAATGTCCGCACTCTCGCCAGACCACGGCGCAGCCTTAGACTCCTTTACAAAAAACGGTGACATCGACGACGATGCTGAAGCTCTGGAGGCACTCGCTCTCGACGGCTGGCTATGGAAAAAGTTGTCGGTTCGTCTTAAGGGGCTGAGACACATGTTCCTCAGGGCATTTGAAACGTTCGACCGCTTTTTTGAAGAGGATACTGCTGATATGACCCTCGCTGTGAAGAACAGTCGGTATGTATGGATGGCCTTGAGCAACAAGAATAGTTACCGCTGCACGAATGTGCTTGGCACCTTTCAGGACAATTTGAATAGTTTGGGTTTCAAATTGTCCAAAGAAATACTGGACTGCCCTGACTGTGCTCGGGCTGCCGCCAAGTTTGGAGTGTGGGACGTGGGTTTCAAATTGTCAATACAAAATGGATCAAAAGAGCTTGCCTTGGTTATTCTTCGGGTTCGCCCCGAAGCGTACGAACATATGGCGGACGATTTGAAGGGAGATGTAGAGCTTGCTCTTATTGCTCTCTCCGACGAGCGGTGGCTTTCACTGAGTTGGTCAGAGGCCGGTGAAAGGTTTCATCAAATGTCAGCAGAGTTGCAAGAGAGAGAGGATCTGCAGAAGGTGTTGATTTTTGATCTTTACCGGGGCGGCGACTCGGCCAATCTACAGTTTGTGCCCGACTCCTCTCCTTACAAGTGTGTGAAGGAGAAAGCCTTGGAGGCTGTGCTTTTTTCAAATGGTGGTTATTCGAATTTCATGTACCTTTCCAAAGAATTACAGGGTGATCCGGAGGTCATTAAAGCGTCAGTGATGCGTGCAGCAAGTTTTTATGGTGATCGAAACCACCGTCACCACCAGCACTTGGTCGTTCTTAAAATTCTCAACTGTATTGACACCGAAGCGTTTCTGGAAGCTGGAGAGCTGAATGGTGCGTTGCTCGAGGAGTGGACGGCAGATGCGCAGCGCGAGAAGGACGCTGCGGATAAAAGGGAAGAGGATCATGATTATGGGTTTTAATTTATACATGTGTAAAGATACTAAGGTACCGATAGTTTAGTTTATATACCTGTAGTTTATATATCTCTAGATTTTGAGCACGTGGTGTGAATATTTAATGGCCGGAATTCCAGTCGCATCCATGTCATCCTCGTCCTCCCCATCGTCTTCGACTTTGCCTTTGGCCGGGTGTGCTTTTCGATCTCTTCGTCGTGCCCTTTGCACTCTTCTCAACCCATTCTTTCGTTTGATTCTTTGTTCCCTGAAAAGACACCACAACCTTGTCAGCACACACCCCACCACACACCACAACCCATTCTCGCCATAAACTAATTAGGTTATACGTTACCTTATACATGTAAAAAAGATCTTTTAAAAAAGGTGCCTGTGTGTGTGTGTACACACAGGTAGCACACATATATGTACCTGTAAAAACTATGTACACATGTTATACATGTATTTTATTTTATTTCAACTGTTCCTGGTGGATTTTTCACTTCAATTTTTTCCAGGGGATGGGTCGGTGGGCTGGGCGGATGGGGATACAGGTGCAGGTGGGGAGGAGGAAACTGATGACGAAACTGGTGGAGAAACGGGTGGAGAAACTGATGGAGAGGCAGGTGGAGAGGCAGGTGGAAAGGCAGGGGTTCTATTTATATGCATAGAGACCGGGGACATTGGTGAGGCAGCTGATGTTTCTTCAGGCACCGTTCCATTTATTTTCGCAGAAACAGCGGATATTGGCGGGGAAG
>DUZG01000115.1 GCA_013349585.1 Nitrospinota bacterium
CCCCAAAACCCCAAAACCCCGTAAATAAGGAAAAATGAAGTCTTTATAATATAAATATTTAAAATAGAAAGCAAACCTTTTATCAAATTTTAAATTTATTATATAAAAGAAAACATGGAATTATTTGGGGGCAACTAACACTCGCACAACGTGAGGTACCAACTCGCCAAGGGTCAGATAGATTAGCTCTTCATGAAGTGGATCAGTCAGTCTACCACCGACCAGCTAATAAAAAGGTTAATAAATGAACTGGAATCAGGATAGCCTGGGCAGGCACTCTCAGCGCCGCCGTCCCCGTTATTCATCACGCGAATGCAAAAGCAGCCAGGGTCGCCTACTCAAAAAGGATTGACGCCGCCGAGGTCGCCCTCCGGAGAGAAGTACAGCGGGCTGGGCCGGACAATAAGTCCCAAGCAATCATCGAGTTTGTTGGAGCAGTTTAGGGTGCCGGCGTAGACCTAGAATTTAATAGGGCCGAACGATGGACGGGGCGGTGGTTACAATGAATTGTTCAACCCGAAGTTCGCGCAGACAGAAATATCTTCAAAAAATGGCTCGCTGGATTTTGGCGATTTGAAAAGCGGTCTTAGTGGCTTCGGGAGCAAAGGTGGTGCGTCAGGCGGCTCGGTGCAGGGATCGGTGGCATTGTCAGATCATGACTCTAATGGTCAGAGGCAAACATCTCCTCGATCTCCCGTGGGACGGACCGACAAGAAAAAGGAGCTGCTGCTGAATGCCAACAACAAATAGCCAAAATCACAAGTGCTCCCAAATGAAGCCATGGCCGGTAATCTTCTAAAGAAACAAACGCATCATCCAGAAGAATAAAAGAAAGGCGAAGGTCAGCAGCAACAACAGAATGTGGGCAAGTCGCCCAACCTGGCCACATCTCAAGGTAAGAATGACAAGAAGAAGCAGCTGGCCCCACTGATAACGCAGCCGCGCGACACCATTCACTAGTTTTATTTTCCCAACGGAAAGCCAGGATCAAAAGAGGACAAGCAACAAGGAGAAGCCGCAATTCAGAAAGCATTCGAAGGTAAAACGGATTAGGCCGTGAGTTTGGACGAGTTTGAGGGAATATGTACAGACGCAATGAAGATCCCCAAAATATTCAAGAAGATGCTCTTTCAGCGCGTGAAGTAGGCTGAGAAAGTGGAGGCAGACAAGGAGAAGATACCGAAACAGGCAGTCGTCAGCTACTACAAGCGGGAGTGCGAGTCCGTGCCGGTAGGTAGGCGGGTCTTCAACCTGCTGGCAAAGATGAATACGAGATACATTGCTCCTGACGATTTCAAGCCATTGTTTAAGTATTTGTTGGAGACTCATCCAGGTCTTGAATTCCTGCAGGCCACTCCTGAGTTCCAAGACCGCTACGCGGACACTGTGGTCATGCGAATATTCTTCATCGTCGATTCCAATGATGATGACAAGATTACGTGGCGTGACTTCAAGCTATCGAATCTGATGGACACTTTCGATTAGGTGAGCGGCGAGAATGATATCAACGTGGTGCGGCAGTACTTCTCGTACGAGCACTTCTATGTGCTCTACTGCAGGTTTTGGGAGTTGGACACTGATCATGATTTTCTGATAGACAAGGAGGACTTCTCACGATACGAGGGCCATGCCTTGTCGCGTAAAGCTGTCGACCGCATCTTCGATCAAGTGCCTCGTAAATTCAAGAGTCAAACAAAAGATAAAATGAATTATGAAGACTTCGTGTGGTTCATGCTCAGCGAAGAAGATAAGACTACTCTACGGAGTGTAAATTATTGGTTCAAAGTAATAGACCTGGACGATAATCTAATAATAACGCCGCACGAAATGGAGTACTTTTATGAAGAGCAAGTTCACAGGTTGGAATATCTCAATCACGAGCCAATTCTATTTGTGGATTTGCTTTGCCAAATGAACGATTTGGTTAAACCTGGCTTTGAAGGACATTTTGGTTTGTCCGAACTAAAAAAAGTTAAAACACAAATAGGCATATTTTTCAACTGTCTGGTTAATCTAAATAAATTTATAGCATATGAAACTCGAGATCTATTCAGTTTAAAGCATTAATTAACAGAGTTCCCAGATTATTCGTAAGTAATTTTTTAAATTATGGTTTTATCTTAAAATTGGTTACTCATCATTTATTTTTTGCATTTTAATATAGTGAGTGGGATAGATTCGCCAAGACCGAATATGAGCGCTTAGCTATGGAAGAAGAATAAGGAGAGGACTCAGAAGTACTAGATGCAATGGATGGCTGGGATTCTGAAGAAGAAAATCAGTCATCAGGGACAGCCGGAGCTAATAATGCTGGCTCGTCACCTGGTGCCAACGATGTTGCTGCAGCTGATGCAAATAAATCTTGAATGTCATACATAATTAAAACACAGTTTACGAAGAAAATAGGAATTAGTGCAAAATACTTAAAAAAATTAATCAGCATGTCTATTAGCAACAGATTTATAATATTTATCTTTAAAATTTATCAAAACATTCACTTATAAGAATTCAAAGCATTATTTTCAATTTCCATACCTTATTTCTCACTTTTAAGGGGTTTTGGGGTTTTGGGG
>DUZG01000110.1 GCA_013349585.1 Nitrospinota bacterium
AAAGAAAGAAAGAAAACAGACCCGGCCCCGAACACAGGATGACGGCCGACATTTTTTCAAAAAAAATGCCCGGCATGGCCTCGTTTTCACGTGGAACCTGACCGCTGAACAGGTCAAGATGCCTGGTCACTGGCTGGGACAGCTATCCAAGCACATTTTAGAGTACGAGATCTTTGGCGGCAAAAACCATCCCGGGTGTGAATGAAAGCAGCATGGTAATTGGGGTTAACTCATTTTTGAGGATTGCCGGGAGTTCGCGGACCCAGCCCGTGCCCCCGACTGCACTTTGCCATGCCCCGTTCCTGGAACCGGTAAAAACTGGTTTTGCTACCTTTTTTTCCGCTTTCTGCCGGCACGTTTGCACAACCTGTCCACAACACGTTGCCAAGAAATCCCTAAATCGGCTTGAGGGATTTATTTGCATTTGCGCGTACGCCCGTAGGGCTGCACATAAGTACACAATGGTATGAACACGTGTTCAAGGCAGCACCAAAAAAAGATGATGTTCTCAATTATTCCACCGTGCCCCGCCTTATCTATCCAGCCGTTTGTCTCTCTATTTGCGTGGCTGTGTTTCTGTGTGTATGACTGTCTGTTTGTGGGGCATGGTGGTGCACACCAAGCCGTCTCTTGTATGGCCTGCCATCGCTGTGTGGAACGCAGGAGGCCAACAACAATCAACGGGCAGCGAAGACACGACAATCGACGCGTGAAGAAAAACAAGAGAAAGAAGAAAAAGAAGAAGCCCCCGAAAACAGCGCACGGCCAACAAACACCATACTCTGACAATGGGAACCAACAAAGAAAACGAAAGTAACAACAAAAAACAAAAACACAATCGTATTTGAAAAGAGCAGTTTCCCACTACCCTGTGAATAAAGTTTGTGTCCGTTTGGAAATTGCGATGGCGGAAGAACATAAAATGGCCATTAAAACAAAATGCTAGGCCAACGTTTTGGCAACGCGCGGAGTAACGTTGAATGCGCCCATCAATGTTGAAGGGCGGTGTTTTGCGACGAGAGGTACCAACAAAAAAAGAAAGTGGCCAACATTGAGGGGCGCGCGTCAACGTTACTCGAGGTGGCCGCACCAGATCCCAAAACATATTCGCAAAAAACTAGTCGGAACATAACTAATAAAACGGTTCGAAAATGCATGGCTACCGCATCCCATGCTACAACAGACACATCTTTTTTCACAGGGCTGTGTATTTCAGAGGTCATGTCCCCACCCTTATAACAACAAGCAGTCACAATTTGTGATGCACTCATCCTTGCCATGGAGAGTCCCTGCCGCGACCGACTCCCGCAGGAACTCTTAGATGTCTGGATTTGGACTGATTTTCTAGTGCTTGTGTGTGTGTCGGTGTGCATGCTTACTTACATTTTCCACATATTGAATGTTCCCCTACTTTTCCAGCACTTATCATTTTGAGTGTGTTTCCCAGAGTTTGAACGGACAGCTTCTCGGAAAATATAAGGGAAACGCTACATCTGACAAACCGTCAACAGATAAAGACGTATAGGGATTTTCCAGGGCGGTGGTCTTAGCCAGTCAGCCCAATTATTAGAAAATCCATAAAAAACGAGACATCTAAAAATCCCAAATCTGGGAAATGTAATGGAAATTACTACGTTGGGAAAACTACAGACATACAAAATCTGAAAAACTTCCAAACCATAAAAACGTATAAGGATTTTGCAGGTGGTGATCCTAGCAAATCAGCCTAACCATTGGAAACTCGGTGAAAATCGGCTAAAATTCAGACATCCCAAACTCCAAAATCCGCAAAATTCACTGAAAATGCAAACATTGGGAAAATATGGGAAACGCAAAATCTGAAAAACCTCCAAAACATAGGGACGTACAAGGATTTTTCGGGGGGGTGATCCTAGCAAATCAACCCAACCACTAGAAAATCGATAAAAAAACGCTAAAATCAGACATCTCGAGGTCCAAACCGATTGAAATCCAGACATCTCAAAGTCCCAACTCTGGAAAATACACTGAAAATAACAACTTTGGGGGAAATAGGGGAAACGCAAAATCTGAAAAACCTTCAAAACATAAGGACGCATAACCATTCTTCGGAGGGGTGATCCTAGCAAATCAATAAAAAACTCGAAAATTTACGAAAATCATGTAAAATCCAGACATCTCAAAGTCCCAACTCCGGAAAATAACTGAAAATGACAACTTTGGGGGACATAGGGGAAACGCAAAATTTGAAATACCTCCAAAGCATAAGGACGTATAAGGATTTTTTGGAAGGGTGATCCTAGCCACTCAGCAAAAAACTTGAAAATTGACGAAAATCAGCTAAAATCAAAACATCTCAAAATCCTATCTCCGGAAAATGACATTTTTTCGGAAAATAGGGGA
>DUZG01000117.1 GCA_013349585.1 Nitrospinota bacterium
ACCTCTGCCTTCCCGGATACCTCTGCATCCCCGTATACATCTGCCTTCCCGTATACCCATGCATTCCCGGATACCTCTGCCTTCCCGGATACCTCTGCTTTCCCGTATACCCCTGCCTTCCCGTATACCCGAGCTTTCCCGGATACCTCTGCATTCCCGTATACCATTGCATCCCCGGATACATCTGCATTCCCGGATACCTCTGCCTTCCCGTATACCCATGCATTTCCGGATACCCGAGCATCCCCGGATACCTCTGCCTTCCCGTATACCCGAGCCTTCCCGTATACCCGAGCCTTCCCAGTAACCTGTGCATCCCCGAATACCATTGCCTTCCCGGATACCCTTGCATCCCCGGATACCCATGCATTTCCGGATACCCAGCAGTCCCCTTCATGCGAAAGGTTCTTCTCGGATTCAATGAAGCCGCCAATGGCCCCGGCCTTCACATCGGAGAAGGATTTTAGTGCAACGCATCTCCCGTCTTTGTTGATTTCGTACTTTTTCATATCTTCATTGTAGAGCCTCACCAGCAAAGGAGAACAAGTCGAGCACGGGTCGCCGGGTAGTGGTAATGGCATGTCGGTCAGTGGAGACCAATCAAGCCAAACTCCGCAGCACATTGGCCTGTCTATCCCTTGATCGATGTAGTGACGGTCACAGGCCATTAGGTCAAGCTTGCGTCCGGCGTCCTCGACTCCCTCCCGCCATATCCTTAATTCAAGATACCGCTTGCCGCGCTCGGCCTCTGTCGTCGCTTTGTTTACCTTTTCGACAAGGCGGATGTGTTTTTCGAGTAGTGGTGTCATGTGTTTATTTCCTTGCCAAGTCGATGTCCAGTTCGTCGTCGGCGTTCGGTCATTGCTTTTCACGCCAAACAACAAATACCACCATAGGGACGACGGCCACCCAGAATTGATAGGTCCACGCATACCATCCTGCCTCGGAGCATATTGCCCCAATCCATGCCGCATACGCATAACGCTTGACCCATTGCCCCGAACAAGACGCTTGACTCGAATCATCGGTTGCGTCGGTATGTTTGTTTTCTTCGTTGCTCATGATTTGGTTTCTTTGCGCTGATCGGTCAGCTTGGTGTTGCTGTTTGGTGTTTCGTTTCTCATGACGGGGTCAGTATGACAGAAACCAGAGTTCCGTCAAGGGGAATCCGGTGGGGTTTTGAAGTTTTTTAAATTAGACAAACGGACCCTTCTGCACAGTTTTAAAATGTTTCAGGAAAGCGGCGTTGCACCACATGACATCCGGGGCGAATCCCGTTGCTGTGATTGTCAAGTCTCTTGTAGGCGTGGAATAACGCCTCGTTATTTGTCAAAGTAACCCCCTGCGGGATTTGAACCCGCGCATAAACTAGTCGGCTCTTTGTCAGTCCAAACAAATTACCTTAAGTCTACTTAAGTAGTTGGCTCACCCATCAGAGGGGACTAATTCCCCCAACAAGTTCGCCCGTTCCCATAACACGGTTTTGAAACCGCCGCTCTACCACTGAGCTAAGGGGGCATACGTTAAATCGTCTTACCTTTGACCTCTGAGACTGTTAACACTATATCATAAATCAGACATAAGTCAACAATTAAATTCAAAAAATGTTCCGGAGAAGTCATTTCGTCTTCTCGTTAGCCGCCCGAATCCTATGATCCGATCTCACAGAGTTTCCGGCCATTCTGTCTACGTGCCTTCTTGGTGTTGCGCTTGTTGGCTTTCTCCTGACTAGGCAACCACCGAGGAATCCTCGTTATTTGCATATCGCTGCCTTTATTCGTCAAATCGCCCACCAGAAAGTCGGACCCCGTGCGGATCTCCCAGACGTAATAAGCTTGTCGAAAATCTTCACCGAAATCACCATCACGCCAGAACGCAGAAAGTGTTTCACGTAGTTCCCAGAGGGGCATAATTCCATAATCCATAATTTTTACCTTTCCAATAAATCGTTGAGTTCCTTGATTGTGGCGAAGTTGAGGGCCGTAGGTTCCGCGAAGACATGTGGAACCTTGGTGAGGAACCTTTTGAATCGCTTGATCCCGGACTCATTCTTACCCCCATTGACACCATCTCCTGATAGTTCAGCGCGGATTCTAACCGACCCCCAAGCCGGGGACCCGTCCAGTGGGCGCACCCCGCTACCCCTCACTTGGTAGGATTTCGGGAAGCTCTTGGCAATCTCCTTGGCTTCTTCGGGATTCTGGGTGGTAAGCTCTGCTTCGATTCTCGAAAAGACGCCGGGTGTCCTCTCAGGCTTTCCGGTGTCGCTGTATCGGCACTTCGTGAAACCGGTTACAGTGAAAGTTTTGTTGCTGTTGCTGTTTGGTGTTTCGTTTCTCATGACGGGGTCAGTATGACAGAAACCAGAGTTCCGTC
>DUZG01000114.1 GCA_013349585.1 Nitrospinota bacterium
ACCTTTATTATTTGTTCCTCGATGTCTCACCAACATATTTTTTCGAAAATATTTTTCAAAAAAATCGAAAACTGAAAATTCAAAAAGACGCGCACCGGAATTTGGATCGAAATCCGCGCAGAAAATAATTGGTTTGGTCAATTATGGTGCCATTTGGTGTCAAATCGGATCCCAGTTTTTAAGCCCAAAAACTTGTGAATTTTCCATGGAGGCCGCGGGAGCGGCCGACAAAAACCAAGATTGGACGCCAAGGCAGAATCTCCCGGCTGCCTGAAGGCAGCCGGATATGTACCGGATTCAAAACGGTTCGTGTATGAACCTGACCAAAACGATTTCCCAAATTTGCTCTGAACCTGAACCTTTTTGAACCTTTAGCTAAAGGTTTGAATCGTTTTCCGCTATGCAAGGGGCCCTCAACGTGCGTTTTGACACCATTTGGGGTTTCCTTTGGGACCATTTCGCGTGCACTTTTGTTGGCTTTTTCATAGTTGGTGATTTTGTTGAAACTGCTCTGAAATGTAGGCGGCAGTACCTTTTTGCGAGTCTGAGAGGGGCCAGGCCCCGTCTTTTTGCACACCCGGCGCCTCGAAGAAACCACCTTTTCAAAAAAGGTCCATGGCTCCGCAACTCACCCCCCCTCTCCACCCCTCCATTTAGTTCCATGGTCTGGCCGCTGCCGCCCTGCTTTATAACCATTCAGTTCAAGCTCACTTCCCAGCGCTGTCGGCCCACACCCTGAGCTCAAAGCCTGCATTTCCCTGCTGTCAGCCCAAAACCGACAATAAGACAATAAATTAAGTGCCCATAAAGCTTCAATAAATAAACAGTCACTCCACGACTTTTATTCTTAGTTGACTAAGTGATTGCAGGCAAACCTGTTGCTTTTAGATTCTGGGGTTCTCCTGGACAAGAACGAAGTGCAGAAATTGCTGCAACGGCGCACCCATGACAAAGCGAAGAAGACCATACATCCAAAAACACAAAAAGGCTTCTCGGTTTTATTTGCCAATCATCATGCTTTGGGGTTCCCCCGTTTATCGCCGGCCAGGCCAAGTGTCAACGCCGCGGTAGGGACTTGGAGTGAGGGGTTCCCCCGTTGACCATTTCCCCATTTGGCATTTACTCCCGTTTTCTGTTTACCCATTCCCCATTTGGCATTACCGTAGGGGCCAATGTCCAGTCATGGCATAGCAACAATGAGTAAATAATCAACCCATCCGATTTTGACCCAAAAATTAAAGATTGAACTTATCGGTGGGATTCTTGCAGAATTTCTGGATATGTCTCATTATTAGAACTTTAAAGGAAATTTACGGGATGTTTTGTCAATCTGGAATGGTGTTTGGTATTTGCCCTCATAAAGCTATCTCATATTCACCGTTGAAACAAAAGTCAATGTGCCCAGGAAGTATCCTGTGGAGGGGAACCCCTCACTCCAAGTTCCTGGGAAAGTTCGGTTCCTTTTTTTCCTTTTTTCTATCCCCACTCCACCCCACCCCACCCCACCCCCCAACAAATTAAGAAAATTTGATTTTTATGAATATTGTGAAATGATGCATTTGAAAGGGTGTCTGGAAAGTACTCGGAAAAATCATATAGATTCCGGGTTCAAAATAATTGGTCACGGGAAGCGAGCGAAAACCCACCAAACTCGTTCGGTGGGAAGTCATGGTGCCAGGTTGCATGTGCATTGTACATAATGTTTGTTCGTTCCGACGCTGTGGTAGGCACCGTCGTGCCTGAAGTTTGCTTCTTGTTCAACGCCAGAAGCATGCAGGCAAATAGTCTCCCCACCAATCAATCGATTTGTTGATGCGGGTGTAGCGATTGAGTGTTTCCTGAAAACATGGGCAAGTTAGTGCCTGAGCAGTTGCCGGGTCATGAGTGGTTGCCGGATCGTGTTAGAAAATATATTAGAGACTGGTTTTTGCGAGAAACAATTATTCAATACCATTTCCATGCTCGCAAGTGTGAAAAGATACCAGTTTTTCATGAGCACAAAATAATTGCATATATGTACAAATTACAATCTCACGCTTAGCAATATAGTTAGAACCGGTGTTCATGAGTAGAAAAGTACAATATCATCGTGATTTTTGATTTCGTGATTTTGGAAATCACGATTTTCATAATCGCGATTTTTGAAACCATGCTTTTGACATCTTGATGTGATTTGAGTCC
>DUZG01000112.1 GCA_013349585.1 Nitrospinota bacterium
CTCGCCTCGCGACGCGCATAATCAGTGATAATCAGTGTATCCGACGTCAACTTAATGTCCTGGAGCAACTCCTTGGGTCCGTGCTTCCTTGACCGAAGCATGGGGAAAAGGACTTCATCAACGATGCTCTGATCCAAATCTACACCGATCTTCTGTCTGAAGAGTTGCTGAACGAGACACGGACTCATTGGTTATCTTTCTTTTATTCTTTGTTAAAAGTATTCATAAAAAAAGAATCAAATTTACTAATGAATGGCTTACTAATGAATGGCTTACTAATGAATGAATGAGTTAGTAATGAGTGCTCAGGATCTTTCTACCTGGCGTAATGTTGTCCCCACCCCAACTGATACACTTGCCGGTATTAAGAGCATCATCTAGATAATCATTCATAAATTTAAGATCACTCAGCCTTTTTTCTTGCCGACAGCTCCAGGGCGGCACCTCGTCCAGAAGAATATAAATACCCCCAAACTCATCTCCCGGCGCCGCGATCCGACCAGGATCAAGCGTCATCTGGCGGACCTGCGCCGGTCTATGCTTCCCGAACAGCGGCTGTTTTAGTGAGCGCAACTCGTTCAGGATATCAATTGATCCCCACGTGTCCGCGCGGCGCTGCCTCCTCATCAAGCAGGATTCCGGGAAGGGCGAAATGTTCTTGTGCCGGTCCAGGGGACCTCTCGTCAGCAATCGCTGGAGCGATTCAACCACGATTGCCGACCGCCCATTCTCATTACAACTCTGCGTCAGCTTGATGTCCTGGAGCAACTCCCTCGGTCCATGCTTCCTTGAGCGAAGAAGCGGGAAAAGGACCACATCGATGAGACCCTGATCCAACTCTTGACCGATCTTCTGCCTGAAGAGCTGCTGCACAAGACAGGGACTCATTGTTTCTCTTTCTGTTATTCTTTGTTAAAAAGTAATCATAAAAAATACATCAAATTTACTAATCGAGGACTTACGGATTATCTTAACGACATAGGAACTGAAACGGGGGCTCAAGTGGCAGAGTACAACGATGCCACCCAAGAACACCCCCCTCCCAAGTTAGACACTTGCCTTTAAAAATGACATCATCCAGAAAATTATTCACAAATCGCGTTCTTCCCTCAATCGCTACACGATTATGGCATCGTTGTGCCACCGACCAATAATTTGGTGGAAGAGACTCGTCTTCCCTGAGACGAATATAAGCATCGTCATATTCGGTCTCACCACACTCCTCCTCTTCCTCCTCAAAGTAAGTTGGTCTGTATCCCATCTGGGGATACTCTAGTTCTCGCAACTTATTTAGAATATCTATCGCCCCCCAGTTATATGGCCAGATCTTTTTACGTTGCCACTTACTCGTTCGCCGACCCCTGCTGACCCACCCTCGGTTCTCTCCACCCCAATCACCCCCACTCGAGTCCGGTAGCCACCACTCCTCGCCCGCCATCTTATAATCCCAGCATTTGGGAAGCGGAGTAAAGATTGGAATATTGAAGGCGACCTGCGGCTGGTTGATATGACCGACCAGTATATCCGTCGTGAGCTTGATATCCTGGAGCAACTCCCTCGGTCCGTGCTTCCTTGAGCGAAGAAGCGGGAAAAGGACCTCATCGACGAGACCCTGGTCCAACTCTTCCCCGATCTTCTGCCTGAAGAGCTGCTGCACAAGACAGGGACTCATTGTTTCTCTTTCTGTTATTCTTTGTTAAAAGTCTCATAAAAAATACATCAAATTTAATCAACAGAGAACTAAAACCAATCGGTATTTTATTATGAAACAAAGAATCCCTTAAGAGATCCAGACAATTGTAGATATTCACCCTCATTTAGTTCAACCTTCTCTCCCCTAGAGAGGGAATCAATGATATCCTGGAGCTTCCTTACAGATTCATTGTTTATTTGAGTCGTTGTCGGTTCGGGTGTCGGTTCCGGTGTCGGTCCCGGCTCCGGTTGCACAGCAACCAGGGGATGGCAGCACAAATATCCGAGTTCCTTGGCCCTTTCACTGGTGAGAGTATTCATACTCTCCGCTTCTTCATTGTTAAACTTGTCGACAATCGTGCGCGGCATCCGCACCATCTCCGCGACAACATCGATGCCCTCGACGTC
>DUZG01000118.1 GCA_013349585.1 Nitrospinota bacterium
GAAGTCTGTTTGAGTCCTCTCGGCATATCTATCGCCTGTTTCCGACACCTAATGAACCTTTTCCGGAAACAAAATCAATGCTGCAGGACGGAAATTCGTCATTATTCCGGAAAAACATGGTCGGAAACCGGAAAAATAGCCTTTCGGTGAGCGTTATTACCGATGGCCGCATTTGGATGGTCAAGGCGCATGAAAACGAAGGGGTCTTGATTCCAATGACGAACCCGTGAGACGGTTCAGAGGATGAAAGTAACACCTCAACCCCAATTTCATGGATTCAGCGCTTGAAACAAAGGAAGTTAAAAGATGATTGAAATGATTGCTATGCTATGCGCAACCATCGTTATTACGATGGTGAAGAAACAGAAAATGCCCGTCTTTGGTCAATTGACCTTGACCGGCGAAAAGGCCTTGAATTGGTTAAAAAACGGTGATGAGATTACAGCAAAAATAATTTGGTTTTGCTCGGTTTCAGCATTGAGTGAATGGAATGTGCCGGAATGGGCAAAGGAAAAGGGAATATGTGCCCTGATCTTCCCAATTAACGACTTTGAAAATCCAATGTTCATCACCCAAAAATCGGTTTTGAAGATCTTGGAAGCCCAATGCGTCGTATGGGAAGAAGCCGGTGCGAGCTGCTCCATAATCGGAACCAAATTACAAGGCCAAAAAATGCAAATTATGTTTGAAGAAAATCAACCCGTGTTTACATTTAGTCGCCCTGAAGGATGCCCAACATATGCCCCTTATGAGGTCAAAATAGTGGATTAAGGGAAAATCCACAGGATCTAAAAACGGTTGAACGTTCAACCACTTTTTGTGAGCCGGTTCCACTGGAAACAGTGGGGTCGGCTTTTTTTTATTGTTGCAACTGGGAGAACGTTCTCCAAATTCTCGGTTTTCCCCTTCGGCTCATGTCGCATGAAGATGATCTGAAGAAGACAGAATCCGAGCCTTAGAAGTGGTCTATCTTGGATTTGATGTATTCTAATGCTAATTGGTAGCCTAGAATGATTCTATTCAAAGATAGACGCATTAGAATGATGATTGCCATAGTAATAGGAACCTATCTTGCAATGGCAACATGAGCCGAAGGGGAAAACCGAGTGAAGGTTAAAGACCAATTTTGGCCATCAAACGAGTAACCATATTATCGGACTGGGTGAATTGCTGTTTCAGTCCTCTCGCCGTGCGTCGTGAAGTCTTCAATGCCGTATCTAGAAGCATCAATGTCGCACGAGCATCGGCCATTGAACAGGCCTTCCCTTGTTTGACCTGAGAAGCACACCGGAGAGCGGCGGCGATATTTGTTATCTTGGATCTGGAAGCCATTCTAAATCGCCTCAAGCACTCAACAATTCTGATTGTACCAAAGCGGCGAATACATCAGCATCGGCGACTGCGCGGTAGCAAAATAATTTGCCCTGCATTCCCTTTGGAGTTAGATTCCCTTCACCTTGAACTTGAATAAAAAAATCGTTTGTGCTGATGATCTGAAGATAATCCATTCCAGCCGACGGAGTCTCGCCGAAGGATTGAGTAAAAGCAACACCGTTGTCAACATATCCGGATGAAGTGATGCTGTCACGAGAGACGGCCAAAACATTGGTATCAGCCAAAGAGCCTACAGAGGTTCTTGAAGTGGCGGAGAGGCTCGCTAGGGTGATGGTATCAACGCCTGCGATACCATTTGGAGGCTCAACATCGATGTTGATTCCAGTTACTACCATTACTTCTCGATCTAAAACATTTAACTGCATTGAAACCTGTTCTTGTTGGAAGGTATTTACGACCAATTCGTCGGTTGAAAATGAAATCACAAGTGGGGCGGAAGTCTGTTTGAGTCCTCTCGGCATATCATTCGCCTGTATCCGACACCTAATGAACCTTTTCCGGAAAGAAAATCAATGCTGCAGGACGGAAATTCGTC
>DUZG01000113.1 GCA_013349585.1 Nitrospinota bacterium
AGAGCTTTGTATTCACTCTAAGTTACCAAAAGATAACGAAGGATTCTTTGCAATGATTGTCTTCACCGTTTTTGGCTTATGAAATTGAACACTCATCGGCCCCACTTGCTTTAGCCCTTCAAAACAATCTGGATACGATCACCGTGTTGCTTGTGTTTTGGTTTGATGCAGTACAATTCCAAGTTGGCAGACCTTACAGTGAGCTTCATATCGACCCAACCATGTGCATGGCCTTTTCCGAAATAGTAACTGACTGCGGGTTGGTTAATGAGATGGAGATGGTCCTGCTGGTCATGCTGCCATTCATGCGTGTGGCCATAGAAATAGGCCCTTGCATGCTTGTGTGCGGCAAGTAGTTTCAAAAGAGAAGAACCATCTCGCATGCCCTTGATCGGACGCTCCCCACGATTGGGATACGGGTTGAAGTGACCAAAAATAAGGGCGGGCTTATCTGTCCTCTCGTCGAGTTCTTGGGCCAGCCAGTTCAACTGTTTCTCCCCCAGGATTCCCTTTCTTCCGGAATCCAATAGGAAAAAATTAGCGTGGGGCAGTTCAATCACGCCCGCCTGAACGCCCATCTGATCCTTTTTCAGGAAAGGGAGCAATTCCCATAGGTTCTCCCGGTTATCATGATTACCAATGGTTATATGAACGGTAATCCCCGCAGCACGGATGGGTTCCACAAGCCGGAGGAATTCTTTGTACTCGGCCTCTGTGCCACGACTGAGGGCACAGTCGCCATTAATGATAAGGTTAGCCGGTCTCGGATTGAGTTCTATTATCTCCCTTGCTGACTGGGCAAGGCTATCCGCCATGTTTACCCATTCGTGCTCCTCTTCTTTGACAGGAGAACCCGGCCATTTTGTGCCGGGGTAGGAACGATCTGGATTGTCGCTGATGTGAGTATCCGCAAGCAGGGCCACTCGGTTCAAGTCAAATTCAGCTGAACGATCACGACCAACTCCTAAGGAGGAAGAAGCAACGACAGAACCACCCAGAGCGAGTGAGCTCTTAATGAAATCACGACGGGCGATAGGTGGCAGAATAACTGGCATTTAAAAGTCCTAAAATAGTTTAATGAAAAAATCCTCAACTGAGGGCTTTTCTGGGAGAAAATGATAAATATACAATTGAGTAAAACTAAAACAGTTCATTTTAACCTCCGCCAATCTGATCCAAAAGGAAACCGATAATAAGATTTAATGGTAAGCATACAAATAACATAAGCACTCCACCAATACGAGAAACTACACGAAAAGTACGTCCATCCATGAGGCGATTTCTTTCATTACTGGACATCAGGAACAAAATCTTATGAGGTGCAAAAAATAAAATTAAACCGATTAGAGCGAAAAAAGTGCTGGAGATAAGATAGAACCAAATCATTTGAGAGAATAAGATTTATTTATAGCTAAGACTTGAATGGGAGGCCCTGCAAGTTCAATACCCTACTTCTTAAAGAGTCATTCGCGAACATCATAAAAAAATTTGAATACTGCTTAACGAGTTGTTTCGATAGGAACTTCAAAGCAATCCGACAGGGTCTTGCTGAGCCAGACAACGGATTCACGACTGGGTGTCTTAGAATCAAGTTTATGCTTCTTTTTACCAACAACCCAAAGAGTGTACCACTTGGAACTGCCTCCGCCACTCTTACTACTCATTCTTTTTACATGCATCTTGAAACTTTTGATTTCTTGAGACCCGATAAACTTTTTGGAGGCAAAAAATAAAAATTGCTTCTTGATCTCAAGACCCCCTTTGGATGCGGTGAAGAAAGTCGAACCGAACAAAGCCCATAGTATTTCGCAACCAAAATAGAGAAGAAAACCAACTCCAATCAATAAGGCTCCCGCGACCACCATACCGGCTTCCTCGAAAGGTCGTTCGAAAAGTTTGGACCAACCACGTATCCCAA
>DUZG01000107.1 GCA_013349585.1 Nitrospinota bacterium
ATCACCGCTTGTTTGTTAGGAGTGGCTCCTCTTTTTTAATCGGTGTGGGGTAGATCAATAATTAATAACAGGCGCTAGATCAAGTACGGGTTGGGTCTCTCGCATTCGTTTCAAAATTATTCGGTGTCTTTGCGCCGCACTGGACACACACAGCCCGACGATTTTTGCAATCTCGGCGTTTGTCTTGCCTGCACCATAGTAATTCCGAATGATGGTTTGATCTCGTTTCGGAAGACACTTAATTAGTTTGTCTATTCCATCCGACATTATCGCAACATCGACATGTGCATCGGGCGCAGGGAAGGGAGTTTCTCCTCTGAAATCGCCTGTAGTGGGAATGAATGAATCATGAAATTCAAGCGTAGGCAAATGATTATATCTGCCGTTCAGTCGAATTTTTTCTGCATTCGGGTTATTCAAAAAGTTGTTTACTGCGTCAATTCTCATTTAGTGGTTTCCTCAAAAAGGGTTGTTGTTGTGCTGAAGTCGTTCTCTCATCAGCTTCAGTATAAATGATACCTCGAATCCGCAGCTTTGTCAATAGCAGACACCGATTTTTTTCAGTCTGAACGCCCTTGTCCTTGAGTACAGAAAATAATCATGGATCATTCTTCGCCTGGGTATCGAGCAAGAACGTGCCTTCGGTGCGATTCAGCTTCAGACTCTTCTTCCTTCCAATCCCAATTCACCCCGTCCGGACCTTCGATTTCGACCCACTGCCTGAGTGAAAACTTCTCGTCTCCGAACAGCGTCTTGCGAATCAATCTAAATGCAGAGAATTGCCCTTCTGCATATCTTCGCGCAGCGTCATTTGCGTCCACGTCCCAACTACTAACTGGCGTGTGCGCTCGCTCGTACCACCAATTTTCCAGTGCCTCTAATTCTTGCTTGTCAATTTCGTGAGCGAAGGCGCGCCGTCGGACAGAGCGATCAGCAGTGTGTTGTTCTTCTACTTTTTTTGTTGTTGGTGTTGTTCCTTGCATTTTTCTTTACCTTCCCTTTCCGAGATTGTAGAGCCGGTCCTCTACCACCAGGAGAACTCCCGTCAGAATATACACCCAACCATCGTATGCAAAACGCCCTACTGTATATGCGGTGACCATCGTCGCAAACAGATCTAGCCTTGTCATTTCACTAAGTAGCATTATTTTGTTTCTCCATCAGGAATTTTAATTTCATAATATTCTATGATTTCATGCACATGCGCGAAGTCAGTCGCGTCCAATGTGTTGTGCCAGTTCGATCCGCACTCTTCAACAGGAACTCCTGTTCCCGTATAATCCGGGTCACCATTTTCGTTAGCCGGAAATGTGACGCCCGATTCGTCGATCCAACATCCGACTGATTCAAGTTTAAACATTTTCATTTCTTTCCTTTCCAAATGGTGCTGCACAACATCCATCACATCCGTGAACCCTGTCTTCATTGTTCAGAACGTCATCAGGATCAGGATGCCCGACGCCATGCGGGCAGGTGCGTTCCATGATTCCGCGATCATCCCTCCACAGTTGAGGAAAGCTCCTCATGTGATGGTCTGTTAGTTTGTGAATAGGGCAAACATCCCCATTACAATCTTCCAGAGAATGGACGTTGACCAACACCTGCGAAGTATGTTCTAAAGTGATCTTCATATTATTCGTTTCCTTTGTAGTTTGCTGCTTTTGCGAGGTTCGCGCGGAGGCTTTCCTCTAAAGTCTGATTGCAATCAACCGCTCTCATAGGAACATCTGCAATGCAATTAAGATACTCGCGAACTAATTTGCGAAGCTCAGTTGCGCCCTTCTCGATCTTTTTGCGGCGCTTTTCACGATTCAACTCGTGCCCGAACTCTTGCTCGGGTTTGTATATCCATCCGACGTTTTTCATTTTCACACACTCCCTCTACATGCCCTCATCAC
>DUZG01000102.1 GCA_013349585.1 Nitrospinota bacterium
CAACTATTATTGTAATTCCCACGCACTTTCAGAATGCAATGATCTTCAAAAACAACTTTTTCATGGTCAAGAGTACCGGCGTGCAGCCGCCCCTGCTGGCCCGCTTAGCTATGGCAACGAGCGGTGAACCGTCAACCTGGTTACCGCTCGGGGAACTGGGAGGGCAGGAGCCACCCCCCGCATACATTTTTTCATTTTTTCTGAGTTTCTCAGAAATTTCAAAAAATCACACCATTTTTCAACTTTTTGAAAAGTCCGGGACCGATAGAACTCTGGAATTTTAAAGTCATTTCAAACTTTAATACCATTTCTATAAACTTCAATATGTGCTCCACAACTATTATTCTAATTCCCAACCACTTTAAGGAAGCAATGATCTTCAGAAACTACTTTTTCATGGTCAAGAGTACCGTCGTGCAGCCGCCCCTTCTGGTCCGCTTAGCTACTGTTTCGGTATGGCAACGAGCGGTAAACCGTCGACATGGTTTCCGCTCGGGTAACTCAAAGGGCAGGAACACCCACGTTATCATTTTATTCTGTGAATTTCAAAAAATCTCATCATTTGTCAACTTTGAAAAAGTTAAAAATCTATAGAACACTGAAATTTTAAAGTCAATTTCACACTTTAATACCATTTCTATAAACTTCAATATGTGCTCCACAACTACTCGAAGCTGGTGGTAAACCGCCAACCTGGTTTCCGCCGGGAGCACTTGTCAAGCCTACTTCCCCGTCCTAATTCACAAAGAGATTATAGTGAAATTTCAATTTTCGAAAAATTCGAAATTTCACAAATCTTGAAAATCACGAAAATCATGGAATTTAACAAAACTTCCCTCCTACTGTCCAGCTTACTTTTCCCGAGCAATCGAATAGCTGAATAGCTCCCTAGTTTTCTTTTTTATTGAACTTTCCAAGAAAAATACAAGTAGAAAGAATCATAGTGAAAGAACGCATTACCTCAGCGAAAAAAACATCCAAAATTATAAATAAGTCGAATTTTTCGGACCTCCAACTAGCTGCCAGCTCCACTCGTATGCAAACGAGCGGTAAACCGTCAACCAAGTTTCCGCTCGGAGGACTCGTAGATTGCCCCTCAATTCTCTTACAATTATGTTTCTTTTCTCCCCTTCATTTGTTAATAAATTTTAGAATTTCTTTATTTTCCAAAAAAAACTCAAAAATGAACATTTTCGAAAATTTTGAGATGTCATAGAACCTATGTTTTTCATTATGTTTTCGTAATGTCATTGGCTCCCTGTGAATCTTCATGATACGTGCCACAACGTATCCTGTGACTTTTTCTCAAGGTCATCGAGCAAAACATTAGCACCTCGACCATTTTTAGGCGGTGGTGCACCATTTTTCGCGACGCCCATCTTGATTTCGTACTCTACTGCGCGCGTATTACTCTTCGAGCAGGAAGAACACTTCCAATCTACGAGTCATTACTCTTTCGAGCTACAGGAGTAATCTCTATGAGTCAATTATTGTAATTCATGCGCGCTTTCAGGAAGCAATGGTCTTCAAAAACTACTTTCCCATGGTCCGGCACATGTGCAAGCAGCCGCCCCTTCTGGCCCGCTTATGTACTGTTTCGGTATTGCTCTTCTCTTGGGGAGGAACCCCCTGCCCTTCCAGTTATTCCCGGACATCTCCTTTGGATAGTAGGGTTTATAGAGACTCGAAGCCGGCGGTAAACCGTCAACCTGGTTTCCGCAGGGCACTCGTAGAGCAGTCATCGCATCTGATCAGTTATTCTATGATTTCCTTTTCCAAAAACTATTCAACTGCAAAACTG
>DUZG01000104.1 GCA_013349585.1 Nitrospinota bacterium
AGCTGAAATGCGCCATAAAATTTGCAAACTCTCTGGCTTCCACAGGTTGCTCGCCCTCAAACCCGCTGCAAATTTCGTACAATCGGATGCAGAGTGGGAATCGGAATTGGAATGGGGCGGGGGGGGAGGGGCGAGAAAAGCAAAACCATCAAAAGGCAAAACAAAAGTAACCAATTTCACTAAATATTAAGATGTTTGGGGAATTTTCATTTTTCTCAAACCATTCTTTTTTGGATGCCATTTTTCAAAATGTATTTTTCGCCGAAGACTCGTTCACCAGAAGCCCCTAGCTTTAGAAGAGATCCGAGGAGCAATTTTGAGGTATGTTGTCATGAAGCTACCTTCCCAAAATAACTAAAAACCATGGGAATTGAAGATTTTACCATTCAGTGCGACCAGATTGGCCAAGCCCAGAAAGTTGCGCATCATTTTTTCCGCACACTCCCGTCGTATCAAAACCCACTCAATTGCCATGTGGGGCAACATATATTTTTGGGGCGGGTGGGGTGGGGTGGGTGTGGGGGGTCCCTGGAAAAAATGTGCAAGAGAACCCGGCCAACTGGGGCCCAACAAAAAAAGAAAAAGATGCCATTTTGTCAAAAACTGACGACTTTGGGAGGTTGACCAGGTTCCCGACAAATATATTTTTTGGGTCATTTTTCGGAAAACTAATTGGTTTTATTTGGTGCCCTGGCCTTCCAAAGACTCCGAGGACCAATCTGGAGGCCCGAGGACCAATTTGGAGGTATTTGGTGATGAAGTGAGTTTCCAATATTTCCAAAAAACATGAAAATCGATTTCCCCCATGCCATGTAAGACCAAATCCCGCCAAAGTTCGAGGGAATCGGTTTGTATGGTCCATGCCATGCCCCTGGACACCCCCAGACCTCCCAAATACCATTTAAAATTATCAGAAAACGGTTTTTGTGAAAAATTAGATTTTTCAATTTTTCTATAGTTTTTGCGGTTTTTTGGCCTGTTTCTCCATGAACAGCAATTGAAGCCTCCGACTGTGCTGCAAAAGCGACAAGAAGGATCTGTCTGCGGAGCCACTGTGATTGACAATGATATTCAGAAAGTTTCGCACAGGTTCATCCACTTTTGCCCAGAATGCTTTCTGCACACTCCTGTATCTGTGTGGCACATCTCTGAAAATGTATCGACACTGTGGAAACAGTGGGTCTGCCGCTCTGCAGGCTTCTTTTGCCAGTTGGGTGCTCTCATATGCCGCTTTCACCTCAGAGTTCCCACCATCAGTGGCAATGGACCGCACGCTGCGCCTGTACGTGTCATACAACACCTCAGGGTTGGAACCGAACGCTGTTCACAGAAACCCTACAATGACACTGAGACATATCCGATTTATTTTCTCCGAACTTTTGATTCATCATTGTGATCATTATGCACTCACCATTTGATCGTGACCATCGTGACCCATCGCCCATTGATCAGTTTCTTTGGTGGTCCATCGGTAATATCGGTAATCATAAATCACAAACCACAAACCACAAACCACGAACCACAAACCTCAAACCACCAACCACAAACCACAAACCACAAACCACAACGCTCGAAATGACGCTCGCAACAACTCAACGCACTACTAAATCGAATTCCCTGAGCCTGCAAACCGATATTATGCCAATTTACCAATTAC
>DUZG01000109.1 GCA_013349585.1 Nitrospinota bacterium
AGGGGGTGAGAAGAGAGCAAAACTGAAACTGATCGGAACCATGGCGTCGTGGGAGCAAGTGTTTTTTGAACCGCAGGAACTGGTGCATGTGTGATGCCCATACATTCTCGACTTGAGACATCCAAAGGAGGTTCAGACAGGGGGAGTTCACACCAGCCCTCCATCGTCGTTTGCCTCATGCGCTATTTTTCGCGAGTTTTTCGTTTTTCCTGTTATGCATTTAAAAACTAAAGTCATGGAAATGCCTGAGCGGGGGTTTCCTTCTTCCTTCTTCCTTCTTCCTTCTTCCTTCTTCCTTCTTCCTGAGCGGAACGCCCAGGTCATGGTCTAGACCTCACTTCTTCTTTCTTCCCTCGCCGCGCGGATCGCCTGCAGATTCACACTCCCCAAATCTTAGCGTTTTTTCGAAAAAAGCCTTGTTTGCAAAGGCCAAAAGGCCTGCCAAAATGCCCAAAGGCCCAAAGGCCAAAAGGCCCCCTGGGCGGAGCCCGGACAATTCATGGGCTCAAGTTTCTATATATAAAGTGATCAAAACGAGTAGACCAAGAGTTTCCTTAGTGCCCACATGTCGTTCCGACCACGCCCCAACGATGATGATCACCCGCGGAGGGAACCCATCCAACGATCTGGTATCTTGATGCGTGGCGCGCAAGGCCGCCTTGGGGTGGGGCTGAGGGCACGATCAACTCTCAATGTTGCACAACAAGGTGTATTTGTGCAAAGTGATACGCCAAATGAATGGCATACGGCATCTGAATGGCAAGAAGCGGTTTTAAATTGGTGCGGAACGACCGAACTTGGCAGTAAAGCGTCTGAAGTACCTCTCACGTATAGTTGGTGCTATCTCAGAGGTGGAAGACAAATTGAATTTTATGGGAACACTCCTTATGGGAAACGTGTCCTCATCATCTTGGGATTTAGTGATCGCTATGAATTGAATGGGGCGAATGCTTGGGAAAACGGTGGTTTTTATATTTTCAACCCCCAAGACGGAAAGTACACGCGTATAATTCGCGGACCAGTGAGTGTCTTGCCAAAACACAATGGGTTTACAATACATTTAGAAGCAAAGCAAGAAACTGGCGAAGCGTGGGATATTGATACTGACGCAAACGGCGTTCGACTGACGGCCACCAAACGTGCTTCAGATCCAACTCCGGCCACCAAAAGTCCTTCCATTTGGCCGGGGAACATAAAAGTCTTGATCATTGGCCCTGGAGCATCTCTTCGAGAGCAGAATGGGTATAGACATCTATTATTAGTAAAATACTATGACATTTATGCGATTGAGGGGTTTCCTGACTACGGATACGGTGAAAGTATGGGATATCCAAATGGGTGGGAATCTGGGCTTCCTGAGGTCGACCAAAAAGAAAAGAATCTAGCCACGTTGGCTGGTCACCTTGTCGTTCCGCAGATACAAACATTCAAGCCTGACGTGATTTTATGCGGCTCACGCGGGGGGCAAGTGACGATTGGGCTGGTCTGGCAAGCGATGATCAACGGGGACATTCCAGTCACTCCGACCGTCGTTCTAAATGCTGGGTGTACGATCATCCCA